>JAGXTN010000031.1 GCA_018333455.1 Dethiobacter sp.
ATAAGTTTTTAGGAATGAAGTTCCGCTGAAGAGCTGAAGAATTTGCAGATAGTAGCTGGCCCTATGACAGGTTTTTAGAAACGAAAATCTTGCCGATGTGCGGCAGCCCGTAGGGGCGGGTTTCAAACCCGCCCTTCCCAGGGATAAAGCGCGCAGCGTTTTTTTGTTGGAGGTACAAATGTGGCGGTTGAAGGTGAAAAATCGTTAATCACCGACGATAAGTTAATCACCGACGAAAAATTAAATAAACTTGCCGAGCTGATGCGTGACTTGCGGGAGCTTGCCGCAGATTTGCACAGCGTCTGCAGCTTGGCGCAGCCGGATGCTTCTGCTCTGGCTGATTTGCTTTGCCGGCGGCAGCAGTTGATGACTGAAGCAGCAAAAATAGACCTTGCTGTTTACACGCAAATTGCCGTTCCACTGAAAGTGGGCGAGGGAGATTTGGCGATGATCAATCATAAGCTGGGGGAAATACGCTGCTTGCTGGAGGAGACTGCTCTGCTGGATAGCAAAGCAAAAACGGTTTTGGCAGCGAAACGTGAGCAAATTAAGCTGGAGCTGGCCGGGCTGCGGGCAGGCAGGGCGGCAGGCAAAGCATATCAAGCGCGAGCGCCGCAGGAGGAAGGTTTTTTTCTTGATTCGCGGGAAAATTAACTATTCTGTTTTAAAGATGGCTAAAGTTTTTTTTTTATCTGCCGATAGGTATTGACGGAGAGGGAGGCTCAAGGCGGCCGACTTGCGCGTACCTGTTTGCTCCGGCTTTCAAAGGATTGGAAGCAAAAAAATTCAAGGAGGAAGAAAAATGAGAATTAATACTAACATCAGTGCGATGAATGCCCACCGTCAGTTGAGTATCGCAAGCACGAGAGGCGCCAGTTCGATGGAAAGGCTCTCATCCGGTTTGCGCATCAACCGCGCCGGAGACGACGCCGCAGGTCTCTCGATCAGTGAAAAAATGCGCGCTCAGGTGCGCGGCTTAAACCAGGGCGCACGTAACGCCCAGGACGGCATTTCCTTAATCCAGACTGCCGAATCGGCACTAAACGAAAGTCATGATATTCTGCAGCGCATCAGGGAACTGGCTGCCCAGTCAGCCAGCGGCACCAACACCGCCGAAGACCGCGCCGCCATGCAAGGCGAAGCCGCCCAGTTAAAGAGCGAGATTGACCGCATCGGCAATACCACCGAATTCAATACTAAGACGCTCTTAAACGGCAGCCTGCAGGCGGCCGGAGCTGGTGTGGGGCTAGATACGACTACCGGCGCTACTGTCGGCAGGCAGACGCCAGCTGTGCTAACCTCATCGGCTGCAATGAACGTGATAGCCTCTGAAGTAGTATCCGGCGACTTTAGCGCAGAGGCGCTGACGGTGGACGGCGTGTCAATCACGGTCAACTGGCAGAACCTGAGTACTGTCGAGCGGGATACGATCTTAGCGGGCACGGGAGTAGGCGCTGGTGTTCCTGAGATGAACGCGGCTAAAGATTTGATTGTAAATACAATTAATCAGGCGATTAGCGAATCGGGGCATAATGTGGCACCGGTTACCGGTCATGTGAATGCTGCTAGCAACCTGGTCTTAACGAGCGGCAGCGTGGGAGTCAATTCAGGTATTACAACTACTGCGGGTCAGGTGCTGGGGAGAGTAATGGGCTCTGCCAGTGCTGCGGGAACCAGCGTGTATAACGGTACAACCGTTGCCAGTGGCACGTCGTTTTTCGCTAATATCGGCGATGTGCAGTTTAATGTAACTACCACAGCAGCGATTACCGGCGGGACGACTGCGATGAGCGCTGCAGCAGCAACATTGCAAACCAACATCAACACTGCGATTGGAGCTTATAACACTTCTGCCGGCACCACCGCCGGCACCCCCGGCTTTATTGAAGCCGTCACAGTTAACGCTTTGGAGGATGGCCGCTTTGAAGTTATCAGCGGCAGCGGTCCCATCAGCTTCTCCGACAGGGTCCCCGGCTCTGCAGTGCGTGATTTAGGTTTGACACAGGCACAGACGACTGAAGCTGCCGGCAGCGGGGGAATGACGCTGCAAATCGGCGCCAACAGTGGGCAAAGCATGACCTTTAGCATTAAAGATATGCGTACCGCGGCACTTGGCATTGCCAATGTCGATGTGAGTAGCCAAGCAGGTGCTTCCAACGCAATCAGCTCTTTAGACGGAGCGATCAGAAGCGTGTCTGAGCAGAGAAGTTCATTAGGTGCCGCGCAAAACAGGTTGGAGCATACGATCAGAAACCTGGATACATCGAAAGAAAACCTGCAAGCATCGGAAGCCCGGATCAGAGACGTGGATATGGCTGCGGAAATGATGGAATTCACGAAGAATAACATCTTGCAGCAGGCTGCCACCGCTATGCTCGCCCAAGCTAATATGGCGCCGCAAGCCGTCCTGCAGCTGCTCGGCTAAAGCAGAAACTGAAAATAAGACAAAGCAAGACAGAGCAAAATAAAGCAAAGGGGTTCGGGAGCAATCTCCCGAACCCCTTTGCTTTATTTTGGCAACCATGCCGCTTGCGGCACCAGTGGAAGGATGAAGCCTGTTGGGCGGGTTTGAAACCCGCCCCTACATAGGTTTTCAGGAACGAAGTTTCACCGAAGTGCGTACAATCCGTAGGGGCGGGTTTCAAACCCGCCCGAGTCAGTGGCAGCAAACTATTTTTTGAGCACGGGCAAGCGCGGCAGTTCGCTGCCTTTAAACGCCGCCGCCCGGTTTGCCTGCCGGATGGCTTCGTAGACCTCCTGGCGGTTCACAGCCACTTCTTTTGGCGCCTCAATGCCTATTTTCACGGCATCGCCTTTAATTTCGAGAATTTTAACGGTAATATGATCGCCGATGACCAAGTTTTGGCCGGCTTTGCGCGTCAGGATCAGCATGGTGAATCCTCCTAGCCGCAGCTTCTTTGCTGCTCGGGAGGAAAAAGGAAATGCTTAGTCGTATAGCTTGATTGGTGCAGCACAAGCTGTGAGGCCAAGCCTTGCGACGTATTCACAATCAAGGGCGCGAGCAAGTTGGCGGTAGCTTCCGCAGTTTTTTCCGGCACGGTCACAAGCAAGTAGATTTCGGCTGCTTTTTCCTCTAAAGCAATATTCGCCAGTTCATCCCGTTTAACCTGCATAAGATAGTCAGGAAAAAAGAAGGCTGGCTTAGTCAGAATAAAGGCTGGTCCAGCCGGCGCGGACAAGGAGAAAAAGCAGGGGTTGTCGGCGATGGGTTCCAAGAGATATTCGGAAATTTCCTCAAAGCCCAAAAGCCCCGGAATCATTTTCAGTGATAAGGCTTTTTTTGTCATAGATTGCACTCCTTTTCTTGAACTAACCTAAAATATCAGCGTAAAAAGTCCAGCAAACTGGGCTGCATGATTCTTGCACTGGAGGAAAGGGAGGCGCGGTAAATTGTGTCCATCACCGAAAAATTCATCATGGTTTCGGTAAAATCAATATCCTCCAGCTGGGAGCGCAGGCTGGTAAAATTTATTTTCTGGGTGGCAAAGCTTTCCGTGGAAAGGTCCAGGCCATTGCTGATTGCGCCCAGCGCGGCGCGCTTGCTTAGCACACTGTCGGCTGCTTGCTGCAGGCTCTCGATGGAGTTGCCGGCGGCGGTAGTGTCATTGTTAAACATGGCTTGCGCCAATTCTTCCATGCCGGCCAAAAGGCCCGAGGAAAAAAAGAGCTCATCGGCGGTAAGATTGCTGCGTATAGTCACATTTGGCGCGACTTCCCAGTTGATGCTCCCCTGGTCGCCGGCATAGCTAACACCGGCGGCGCCGGCGCCTGCTGCATAATCGCGCTCAAGCGGCCTGGTGGTAGTCAGGTGGCCGGAAAAAATATAGCGTCCCGCGTGACTGGCATTGCCAAACTGGACAAGTACGTTAATCAGTTCGTCTACTTCCATGCCGATCGCCTCGCGCGCTTGCGGTGAGAGTGTTTCATTTGCGCCGCGCACGGCTAATTCCTGTGCCCGCTGCATTACTTCCGTGATGTGGTGCAGGGCGTCTTCCGTTGTATTCAGCCAAGAGCGGGAGGCCTCAATATTGCGCTGGTGCTGCTCCACTTGCTGCAGTGTGGAGTTATAGCCCATGATCCGGGCGACCTTCAGCGGGTCGTCGGAGGGTTTGGAGACGCTTTTACCAGAGGAGAGCATGTCTTGAAAGCGGCTCATGTTTTGGAGATTGTTTTGAATATTGCCGATGACTCTGTTTTTGATCATTTGGTGCGTAATGCGCAAGAGAATTCACCTCCAAAAAAGATAATAGTGTATGGAATAGGGATAAGTTTACCTTAGCATTCTGTTGATCAGCGTATCATAAATTTCATCAAAGGCGGTGATGACTCGCGCGGAGGCTTGGTATGCCAACTGGAACTGGATCATATTAGCCATTTCTTCATCCAGGGAAACGCCGGCAATCGATTGCTGCCGTTGCTCGAGCATGGCAACGAGCGATGTTTGGTTTTCCGCCAGCCGCTCGCTCTCGCGGGTGTCCACGCCCAGCCGGGCAATGTTATCGCGGTGGAAGTTAGTAAAAGTCGTCAGTCCGGCCGGGTCGAGAGTCGCCCGCAGCCGCACGTCCGGCTGCAGGGGGTCGATGCTGATTGCCGCAGTTCTGAGGCGGGCAATCAGCAAGGCATTTCCTCCGTCGCCGGGAGCCGGCTGGCTGTGCCCAGGCAAGGCTGCCAGTGAGGCTGCCACCAGCCCGGAATCATTGCTAATCAGCTCATTTACCCGCAGTGTTTCCAGCTCGGTGCCTGTGAAGAAAGCGTTGCCACTTGTTCCGTAAAGGTCCATCCCTGCGGCGTGCAGGTCATTTACTGAATTTGTCACGCCCCAGACCATACTTGAAAAGTCTTCCATATAGCGCCGGAGCAGCAGATCACGAGTTTCCATCAAGCCGGCTAACTGTCCGTTACTCATCTTTAGCGGCTGATGATCACGTTCCCAGACTGGCTGCGGCGAGAGATTCCAGTCGCCGTCGAGTGCACCGGCGATCGTGGTGATGCGGAAACTGGTGTTATTATCGACTAAAGCCCGTCCGCCGATAAAGATGTTGATTGAGGAATTGTCATTGAGCACGGTGTCAAACTCAATAATTTCCGTCAATTCTTTTAAGATGTTGTCCCGACGGTCGAGTAAATCTGCGGGGCTGTCGCGCTGTGCTGTCAGGCTGACAATTTGCCGGTTCAGGTCAGCCAACTGCTGAGCCAGAGTATTGACTTCTTCCGTCTTTGCTGTGATCTGTTCAGCCATGTGGCTGCGCACAGACTTTAGTTGTTCGTTAGTATGTCTGGCAGCGTTTGTAAAAGCATTGCCGTTTTCCACCAGCGCGGCGCGTACAGGGGAGCTCTCCGGATTGAGGCTCAGTTCCTGCCAGCTATTATAAAAAGTGTTGAGCACACTGCTAAAGCCGGTTTCCGATGGCTCCATAAAGACGCCTTCAACCTGACTAAGGAAAGAGTGGCGGGTTTCCCACTTGGCCAGCGTTTGTGCTTCTTGGCGGAGCTGCGTATCAAGAAAGCGGTCTCTGATACGCGTAATTTCAGCTACTGCTACGCCGCTGCCCAGCATCCCTTCACCGTTAGCGTAGGGCAGTGGGTTAGTCGGTGTCAGTTGGGCGCGCTGGCGGCTGAAGCCCGGAGTGTTCGCATTTGCGATATTATGGGCTGTTACAGCCAGGGATTTTTGCTGTGCCTGTAGCCCTAGACGGGAAATATTTAAACCGAAGAAAGTTGACACTGTTCCAGCCTCCTTGATTAGTCAGGCGAGTGCGCTGACGATGGTGCAAGCCAAGTTTTGGCGTGTGCTGACTTTGCCTGTTTGCGTATAACCGCCTGTGCGTTGCGTGTTGATAAGCGGTCGGAAACAATCGATGTAAGCCAATTCGTGCTTTAGGTACAGGGCGTTCGTCTCGTTCTCTATTTTCAGCTCCCGCAGGGCAAACTGCATCTTCTGGCGCAGTGTGAGCAGCTGCTCCGTCGGAGCGCCGGGAACAGCCGCAAGCTCTCTTAACGATTTGCCGTCGGCAGAGAGTTCACGTTTTTCTTCCAGGCGCCGCAAGCGTAGCTGATACTCCGCTTTTTCCTGCTGGCAGCGTTGCAGCAGTGTCAGCTCGTTTTCAGCAATGGCGCCTCTTTCCCGCCTGATTATTTCTGTCAGCGCAGTGATTGTTGCCAGTTGTGCTTGTAAGGTTGTGAGCAGCTCTTCCACGGGAAAACCTCCGCTTGTAGATTTCTGTTTAATTTATCGGCAGTCTGCCGGAAAGCTGAAGGGGTGAGACAAAAGAAGTTCGGAAGAGGTGCGGGCGGCGGCCAGGTAAGCAGAAAAAGACGGCATCGCCGTCTTTTTCTGTGTAGACCCCCATGCCGCTTGCGGCACCATCAGAAGGATGAAAATGCGCCCTTATTCTGCCCTCACCCTAGCCCTCTCCCGCAGGGAGCGGGTAATAGCCGGGAAGGGTGCTGTAGGGGCGAACCTGCGTGTTCGCCCGGTTGCTCTCCCGCAGGGAGCGGGGAATTTGATGGGAGAAGTGAGCGCTATGCCCACGCTCGTACCATGTAGGGGCGGGTTTCAAACCCGCCCAAGCAGAGGGTAGATGCTATTTTCAGGGTAAAATTATGCTCAGCCTCTGTTTGCTCTTTTGCCGATTCAGACGAGTCTGACCTCTGGCCTCTGACCTCCGACCTTCATTATTGTGAGAGATTAAAGGCTTGCAGCCATGTGTCGCGCAAATCGACGAGCATTTTTTCAACTTCGGCCAAAGGCGCCGTTTCTTTTTTCAGGTTGGCAGTTACAAGGCGTTGCTGCAGATAGTCATAAAGCAGGTAAAGGCTGTCTGCCATCTCTCCCTGGCTTGGATCGAGGGCATTCATCAGTTCAAAAAGAATATCCTGCGTCTTGACGTTGTTAATGTGGCTTTGCTCCAGCTTGTTTTCCGCCAGTCCTATTTGCGCCAGTTTGGTAAATTTAATGGCGGCGTTGTAGAGCATGATGATTAGTTTTAGGTTTGATGCCGTTTCCACTTGGGTGTGCAAATATGTGCGGTAGGGGTTTGCGAGCATTCGTTTGCCTCCTTTTCTAACGCCTTGTGTCCAGCAGCAGGCCAATCATTTCTTGGATTTGCGCCGCCAGCCTCAGCAAACGCTCCGGCGGTATTTCCCGAATCAGCTCATCAGTCTCTTTGTCGATAACCTGCACAATTAGTCTGTCAGACTCGTCATGGATCTTAAAGCGCAGGCTGAAACTAAATGCGTCTAACGCACCGTTTACTTTGCTGACGGCAGTATTTAGTTCCTTAACCGCATAAGCTGGAGGATGAATTTCGGTAGTGGGGCTGGGGCTTCCTTTAATACTTTCTTCTTTCTCCCGTGCCTTGACCGGATGGCTAATTTCATTTGTAATCATTTTTAGCCCGTCGGGTGCAGCTGCAGACTGGGGATTTGCTGTTCCGATTTTCACAGTTTCACCTCCTCATCAATAACATCTTGTTTTGTCTAATATTTTCGGTTAAAGCTGAAAAAACTTGATACTTCTGTTAAAATATAGTTAAGGTTTTCTATTTGTATCCGATAACAAATTATGGAATCAAGAAAAACGCTTCGCGCTTTATCTAAAGATGCGTTTTTCTTGTCCGCTAGGGGCTGCCGCCCCTTCGGCGAGCCTGCGGGCTCTGAGCACCCCGCAAGAGTAAGGGGCACGCCCCTTACAAACC
>JAGXTN010000085.1 GCA_018333455.1 Dethiobacter sp.
GTTCATTGGGTGTCATTTCTGATATAATATTAGTCATAGGAAACCTCCAAATGGCTGGTATTATTGGGATTTGGACACTTCAATTATACCATACCGAGGGGGTTTTCTGTAGTTTTAATGTCAATTACTATATGGGTTTTTTAAGGTTCAGGTTTGATTTTGGGTGGGAAAGTTGAGTTATTATTATGCTACGCGGCATACAGTTAGTATTCTTGGGAAACAAACTGCAGCAGAGATATCTTTTGATGACTTAAGAGATTTCTTCCTTTATTTATACGAGGACTTAGAACTTGGAGCACAATATGTCAATTACCACTGGAAAGTAATTAAAATGGCTTTTAAGCATGCGGTTGAAGAAAAATCATATTTGTCAAAAAATCCACTACTAGGACCATCACGACAGGCTAAAAAAGTATATGCCAAAAGTTAAAGACAACAATAGAAACCCCATATTTGAAGATTTTCAATTCGAAAAGTTTATTTTTGCCGCAAGCAGGAGTAATTTCCCCATATTAGCATTAATCGCCCAAGTTGTCCGCGACACGGGTCTCCGTCGCGGTGAAGCGTTAGAACTTAAATGGGATGATATTAGTTTAGAGGGACCTGAAAAAGAAATTCGTGTTGAAAACCAAATACAGAAGCATGGAAGCAAGTTTGAAATAGTTGATGTAAAAACGAATTCTAGCGTTCGAGAAATTCCTCTTTTCGACTCTACCGCTGAGCTCTTATTGCAACACAAAAGAATCCAAGCTGACTACAAATCATCAATGTTAAATTGCTATGAGGACGAGGATTATGTTTTTGCTAACGAACTAGGAAAACCTTTTGACCCCAACAATGTCACAAGATGGTTCCGCACAATTGTCAAGGAAATTGGGTTAGACGGTTTGCGTCTCCACTCCCTGCGTCATACTTATGCCAGTGAAATGATACGTGCAGGAAATGATGTTAGTGTAGTGTCAGAACTGCTAGGTCATCAAGACAAAGCGGTTACACTTAAAACTTATGCTCATCTCTTTAAAGGGCAAAAAAAAGAAGCGACTCGAAAAGTCCAGATGTTACGAGCATCTGCCTCCACTAAAAAGCCGCCTGTGACGATTTCCGTGACAACCATGTAATTCCTGATATAAAAAAAACCCGAAAACCCTTGATTTATATGGTCGGAGCGACAGGATTTGAACCTGCGACCTCTTGACCCCCAGTCAAGCGCGCTACCAAGCTGCGCCACGCCCCGACACTAGTAGATTATATTATAATTTTTGCGGTATTGCAAGCATTTCATTGACACATTATGTTTAACTTGTGATAATGTCACCTCCTTAAGTGTACTGAAAATAGCTGCACAGTCCCCGTCTGCCATCCCAACAATTCCCCTCGCCCCCTTGAAAGCATTTCATTGGCACATTACCATTGCACTGCGCCTTTATCCGTTTAACCCTAAATTTCGCTACAACAGCTGAATTGTTGCTGATGTTTGGTTGCCTAGACGAAGAGAAAGCGGGTGGAGCCTTAGGCCCACCCGCTTTAGGGGAATGAGAGATGTTTAACGGTAACCGGCTCTATCAAGCAGTCTGACAGCAGCTTCTTGCAGGCGGCCGTATTCGGCCATGTTCAGAGGGTCGCGTCTAAAGTTGCCGAAGCCGGCAATAATCGGATGGGATGCCACGTTGGGATTGGCAGGATATTCGTGGTTAGAGTCGGCGAACAGTTTCTGCCCTTCTGCACTGCTAAGCCATTCCAACAATTTAATGGCGTTTTCCCTGTTCGGTGCGTGGGCGGTAACGCCGGCTCCGCTGACGTTAACATGAGCGCCGCGATTATTCTGGTTAGCCCAGAAAACCTTTACTGGGAAAGCGGGGTTGGCTTCCAGTAAACGTCCGAGGTAATAATGGTTGGTAATTGCCACATCGCCTCTGCCTGCAGCCAACGTTTCTAAAATTCTCGTGTCGCTATCAATTAGAATAGGTTGGTTGGCCACCCAGCCTCTGACAATCTCTTCGGCGCGGGCTTCGCCGTGGGCCGCAATTAAGCTAGCCACGAGCGATTGGGTATAGGAATGGGTTGCGGGTCTCATTACCAAGCGGCCTCGCCATTTTGGATCGGCCAAATCTTCGTAGGTGGAAAGCTCTTCGGGACGAACCCTGTCCGGATGATACATAATCGTGCGCACACGCTGCGTTAAGCCGAACCAGCGGTTATTTGGGTCACGCAGATTGGCGGGGATATTTCTGTTTAAGGCAGCACTATTAATCGGTTCCAACAGGCCATCCCTAGCTGCCAGCCAGAGGTTGCCAGCATCTACTGCTAGGTAGACGTCTGCCAAGGTGTGGCGGCCTTCAGCTCTAATTCTTTCACGCAAAACGGCATCTGCTCCGGTTTGAAATCTTACTTGGATACCGGTAGCTCTGGTGAATGCGGTAAAGACTGGCTCTACACCGTAGTGGCGGGAGGTGTAAAGGTTGACTATGCCACCCGCTCTCGGTTCGGCAGCCGGTCTGATGATGACGCTCCTAGTAGCACTATCCCAGTGCACAATGTAGCCTAGGCCAGTGCCCAGGAAGCGCAGTGGTACTAGAACGTGCCCGGCGACTTGAACGGGTGCCGCATCTAAGGTTACAGTACGCCCTCTGTTTGTGGCAGCAGTTTGACCTACCACCAGTCGCAGAGCCGTCTCGCCCTTCGTTACAGATACGCTCCGTTCTTGGCCGTTCCAGTTAACTTGGCCACCAAGCCGTTCGGTCACTGCCCGGAAAGGCACCATAACTCGGCCGTTGATAATTTGCGGCGTTGCCTCCATCGTCAGAGCAGTGCCGTCAACAACTACGCGGATTGGTCTGGGAGCGGCGGCCTGGGCAAAGGAATGGATGATGGTTACGAGGATTAATGTGGTAACCAAAAGCAGTCCAAGCCGTCTGAAATTGCTGTTTAGCGGTTTTTTCACTTTTTTTCCTCCTTTTGTAAGTGTGGATAATGGTATGCACTTTCCGGCATTCAATTGCTCTCTGCGAATACATATCAATAGATAATTATTATCACATGAGAGTGATTATAAGTATACATAGCACTCATGGCTTTGCCAAACTCCAATTATCGCTATTTGTGGAAATTGCGCTCATTTTACTTTGACTTGCAAGTTTTCTGTGCTAATTCCATTATATTTTAGATTAGACACTGTTTTTATAATTCAGTGCAGAGACTACTCGTCGGCGGACAGCCGTCTTCAGCAATCTTGACTTAAGGCTATAATATCGACTATATTATAGGGAATAGGAAACTTTAGTGTGTTGGGGGAGAAGAAAAATGCCTATCAAAATACCAAACAATCTGCCTGCTGCCGAGACTTTGACAAACGAAAATATTTTCGTTATGTCGGAGCATAGAGCTATGCATCAGGATATTAGGCCGTTAAGGATTGCCATACTTAATCTCATGCCCACTAAAATTCAAACGGAAACGCAGTTGTTAAGGCTATTGGGAAATACGCCAATTCAAGTTGAGGCAATTTTTTTGCATCCAAAAACCCATCATGTCAAGAATACTCCTGAGGAGCATTTAGTTAATTTCTATCAGACATTTGATGAGGTAAAAAGCCAAAAGTTTGACGGGTTGATTATTACTGGAGCGCCTGTGGAAGAGTTGGAATTTGAAGAGGCAGACTACTGGGAAGAGCTTGTTGAGATTATGAAATGGAGTCTAAGTAATGTCTACTCAACATTTCATATCTGTTGGGGCGCTCAAGCCGGCCTATATTACCATTATGGAATAAAAAAATATCCCTTAAAAGAGAAGCTTTTTGGCATCTTTCTTCATAAGATCTCCAAGCCAAACACCATGCTTTTGCGGGGATTTGACGATTTGTTTTATGTGCCTCATTCCAGGCATACGGAGATAAGGAAAGAGGATATAGCTAGAGTTAAAGAGCTTGACGTACTTTCGGAGTCTGATGAAGCAGGTATTTATATCATGAAAACAAATAGAGGGAGGCAGATTTTTGTCACCGGTCACTCGGAGTATGACCCTCTGACTTTGAAAGTGGAGTATGACAGAGACATTGCCAGAGGTCTCTCTATAAGTGTGCCTAAAAATTACTTTCCGGGCGATAATCCAGATAAGTATCCTTTAGTCACTTGGAGAGGACATGCTAACTTGCTTTATTCTAACTGGTTAAATTATTTCGTCTATCAGGAAACTCCTTATAACTTAGATGAGCTTAAATAATTATCTGCAAGGATTTTTAGGGAAAGAACGTCAGTTCCATTTTTTCGATAAACTAAAAGAGCGCCTGATCCTTCTCGGCTACGAGTGCAGCGAGAAATGTCAGGCGCTAAAGCTGTTTAAGAGTGATATTCCGGCAGAGTTAACTGCAAAAATTTGCAGCTACACGCGGAATTTTGCTGCGGCACTTTGCAGGCTTGTAGCTAATTCGCTTAACTTCTGACCGGCAAGTGTGCTTTCCTGTGAAGAGGCTGATACCTCTTGCGTAATTGCACTAAGGTTTTGCATAGAGGCAGAGACTTGGTTGGCAGCGGCAGCTTGTTGCTCCCCTGCTGCAGAGATGCCCTCAATTATTGCAGCAATGCTACTTATTTCGCCAATTATGGCATCCAGAGCCTCCTGAGCACTTCTTGCACCCTCCGCGCTTTGAGTGCTGATATTTACCGTATTGTCAATTTGCTTTTGGATAGCTGCAATAAGCTTGGTTATTTCTTTAGCAGAATGCATACTCTGTTCAGCCAAGCTTCGCACCGCATTTGCGACCACCGCGAAGCCTCTGCCGTGTTCTCCTGCCCTTGCCGCCTCAATGGCAGCGTTGAGCGCCAATAAATTAGTTTGGTCAGAGATATCTTCAATTACAGACACGATCTCTCCAATCTGCTTTGAGGACGCCGAAAGGTTAAGGACGCTTTCCTGCACTGTTTTTAAGGAGCTGATGGAGTTTCCCACTTTAGACGAACCTTGATTTGCCACCGTGCCGGCGTTGGTGCTGGCCGTAGCTGCACTCTGAGCGCTAACGGCAACTTCTTCAGTAGCTGCAGCAAGTTGTTCTAAAGTAAGAGAAATTTCATGGGTTATAGTAGCTTGGTTCTCATTGCCTGTAGCTACTTCCTTAACGCTGGCGTTAATAAGATCAGCCTTCTCCGCAACTCCGAAGGCAAAATTCTGTGTTTGAGAAATCAGACCACGCAGATTAGCAATTGTCTCCTTCACGGCACGGGAGAGGTCACCAATTTCACCTGCTTCATTCTTAGCTTTGTAATCTGAGGTTAAATTTCCCTGAGCAAGTTTTGTCATTTCTTCTTTAATAACGACTACAGGAGTTACCAAAAACTTTATTACATATGCGACAAGCAAGATGATCAATAACATGCCTACGAGCACTGTAAGTACTGTCATTGTAGCAGCACGCCGTGCATCAGCCTGAAAATCATGCACTGCCGCGTCGGAAGATAATTGAAGGCTTGTCTGTATGCCGTTAAGAGTTGTGATGATCTCATCAGCAATCGGCTGGCATTCTGTCAGAAGAATGCCAACAGCAGCGCTGTTATCTTCTGTATTGCCTGCCGCCAGGATTCTACCGCTAACATCATAAAAAATAGGTAAATTATGGCGCAATTCCGTTAGCTGTGCTGAAACCTCGGGGGAAAGGGCATTTTCTTCTAACTGCAAAATATATGAATCAAGTTGAGGGATTAAGGCTGTTACGGTGTCCGTGTATACCTTTCTATTTTCATGATCAATAAGAAAGTCCCTGAGATCAACGCGAATTCTTTTAAACGTTAAGGTTGCCTGCTGTAATGCCTCAAAATTAGCAGCTATTTTATGTAATTTCTCGTTTGCCAAATTGCTTTGGGCAATTCTTTGCTGCAACTGGAAAAAAGTAATGATCATGATTATCACTGCCATGATTACAGTAGTAACAATAAGCTTGAATCTAATTGATTGCCGCATCCTAGATAATCATCTCCCTGTCTATTTAAGTTTTCTGCCGCTAAAGACGCAATGCTACTTTTTCTACATTTTTAGATAATATCCTGCAAACAGCCTGGATATTTCCGGTTTTTCGCTACTTTGTCTAGGAGTTCCAGATCAGGTGCCGCAAAAGGTTACGTGCGGAATTCCTGACGGTTCAGGCAGTATGGAGTATTCGGCCTGTTCAGGGGAGTGAGCAAACGGGTTTGAGAGAACATGCAGAAGCTGCTGCATCAGACTGTAGTCTTCGTGCTTGACTGCCGCTTCAAGTGCGTCTTCCACTCGGTTGTTGCGGAGAATAAGGGCAGGGTTGCTGTTTCGCATCAGCTCATGATGCTTGGCTTTCAAGTTATCCTGCTGCCTGTCCAGTCTTGCCTGCCACAACTTGCGCCACTGCGCAAATTCTGCGCTGCAAAACATCTTTGTAACTTCCTTCGGCTCAAAGGTCAGTGCAAGGAAGGTGTTAGTATAGTCGGCATGAAACTTAATCATCAGATTGAGAAGGTTCTCTACAAGGGATTCATCTGCGGGCTCTCCGTTTAAGATGCCAAGTTTTGCTCTCATGCCTGCAAGCCAGTTACTGCGGTAATGCTTAGCGAAACCGTTAAGCTCATTCTCGGCAAGTTTTATAGCCTCTTCCTCATTATTGTGTAGCAACGGTAAAAGGGTTTCTGCAAATCTCGCAAGATTCCACGCCGCAATTTCCGGTTGGTTGCCGTAAGCATAACGACCGTACTTGTCAATAGAGCTAAAGACGGTTGCCGGGTCATAGGCATCCATAAAGGCGCAGGGGCCATAATCAATAGTTTCTCCGCTAAGAGCCATATTGTCGGTATTCATAACCCCGTGTATGAAGCCAACCAGCTGCCATTTAGCAATCAGTATGGCCTGCCGTCTGATGACTTCCTGTAACAGGAAAAGGTAGTCGTTTTCTGAAGTTTCAGCACCCGGAAAATGCCTCTGTAAAGTATAGTCGGCCAGAATTTTGAGTTCCCGAGCAGTGCCCCATCTTGAAACGTATTGAAAAGTACCCACGCGCAAGTGGCTCGCAGCCACCCGTGTCAAAATTGCACCGGGCAGCACTGTTTCGCGGAATACCGGTTCACCGGTTGTCACAACCGCGAGGCTACGGGTAGTAGGAATACCAAGCGCATGCATTGCTTCACTGATCATATATTCGCGTAGCATCGGACCTAGTGCCGCCCGGCCGTCGCCTCCGCGAGAAAACGGCGTTTTGCCTGAACCTTTTAGCTGAATATCAAACCGTTCACCCTGCGGGAGGATTTGTTCGCCTAAGAGTAGTGCCCGGCCATCTCCCAGCATGGCAAAATGCCCGAATTGATGGCCAGCGTAGGCTTGCGCGAGGGGTAAAGCGTCCTCGGGAATCAGGTTGCCGGCAAGAACTGCTACGCCTTTTTCGCTTTCCAGAAACTTATAGTTTAATCCTAGGGTTTTTGCCAGCTGATAATTAAGCACGACCAGCTTCGCAGAGCGTACAGGTGCGGGGTTAAGTCTCGCATAAAATGTTTCCGGCAGACGGGCATAACTGTTGTCAAACTTCCAGCCTGCTGCTGATGATGTATTTTCCTTAGTCATAATTTTTCCTCTTCTGTTTATTGTTTTTGTTTTAGTTTCTTCATGCTAGAGTAACTTAATCTCAGATTGCCCTAGATTCTAGGAATTTGCATCATTTTTTTATCAGAATTATGGTGGAGTTGATAGATTTGGCAGGAAATGTTGCTGATACAATTGTTTGCTGTAACTTCAAAATATATTTAATCAAGCAGGATAAATTGACGGAATGTTGAAATAAACAATAACTGGTCAGACCACCTGATAATCTGGTGGCAATGGGGGAAGGAAGAGAACTTAGGGAGGGGATGAAAAATTGGAGATTATGATACCAATTAAACAAGTGCCTGAAACCAGTAATGTCAAGATGGATAAAGATACGGGGACGATGATTCGCGAGGGAGTTGTCAGTGTGATCAACCCTTTGGATCTCTATGCGATTGAAACAGGTATTCAGTTGAAAGAGAAATTCGGGGGAAAGGTGACAGTTTGCACCATGGGGCCACAATCAGCAGTTAAGGCTCTGAAAGAAGCGATTGCTATGGGTTGCGACGAGGGGTTTTTGATTTCTGATAAGAAATTTGCAGGTGCGGATACTTGGGCTACTTCCTATACTATCTCAGAGGCCATCAAGAAACTTGGCAGCTATGATCTTGTAATTGCCGGTGAAAGGGCAACCGATGGTGATACCGGCCAAGTAGGGCCGGGAATTGCTGCGTGGTTGGGGTTGCCTTTGGCTACGTATGTCAGCAAAATTGACAATGTCACTGATGAAAGCATAGTCGTGGAAAGACTCGTGGAAGATGGATACCAAATATTGCAAATGCCATTGCCTGCCCTCTTGACTGTGGTAAAAGAGATCAGTAATCCAAGACTGCCAACGCTGCGGGGCAAGAAAAAAGCAAGAGCTTGCCAGCTACAGGTGATGTCGGCTGCTGACCTGCAGCTTAATGATGCATGTATTGGGCTAAAGGGATCACCGACAAGAGTTATCAAGATTGGCTATCCGAAAGTTAGCCGCAGCGGTAAAATTTTTAAGGCGTCTGGCGATGCAGGTCTAAATGAAGCTGTTGATGCTTTGTTTCAGTTCCTTGAAGAGAAAGAATTGATTTAGGAGGAGTAGCCGATGAGCCATGTGTGGACGATTGCTGAACAAAGCAAAGGGAAATTGAGAGCAGTTTCTTTTGAATTATTGAGCAGGGGCAGAAAATTAGCTGATAAAATGGGTACTAAGCTTTGTGCCGTTTTGCTTGGTGCGAATCTCTCTGATGAAACACTGGAAGAGCTAATACATCGAGGGGCAGACGAGGTGTATTTTGTTGATGATCGCCGCTTAGAAAATTTCATTGTGGAAACTTATAGCAACGTGTTGTCAGACCTGATAAGACAATATAAACCGCATACGATTTTAGCGGCAGCCACGTCAAGCGGCAGGACTTTAATGCCTCACGTAGCTATTCAAGTGACGACAGGATTGACGGCCGACTGCACTGAATTGGAGATAGAGGAGGAAACAAATCACCTCCTGCAAACAAGGCCTGCCATTGGCGGTAATATTATGGCAACCATTAAAACTCCAAATCACAGCCCGCAAATGGCTACGGTTAGACCAAAGTCAAGTCGCCCCTTAGCGCTAGACCGCACAAGGCAAGGGAGAATTATACGTTTAGTGTTGAAAGAGGAGCTGGTTGATCTTCGCGTACAGGTGATAGGCTATCGCGAGGGCACAGAGGAGTTTGCCAACATCGAAGAAGCTGAAGTGGTGGTAGCGGGTGGGAAGGGATTAAAAAAAGCGGAGAATTTTGCGCTGTTGCGCGAATTGGCAAGCCACTTTAATGCTGTCCTAGGGGCATCACGCGATGCTGTAGATCGCGGCTGGCTACCCTACCCACACCAGGTTGGCTTGAGTGGGAAGACAATCTCGCCGAAGCTATATATCTGCGCCGGGATTTCTGGTTCGATTCAACATTTAGCAGGTATCAAAACTGCCGAATATATTGTCGCAATTAATCAAGATCCAGACGCCAATATCTTCCGGTTAGCCGACTTTGGTATTGTCGGCAACTTATTTGAGGTTATCCCGCTAATCAACGCAAAATTAGCTGCTCATAAGAAAAAGGAGGGGGAATAATGCGTTTTAAGCCTGTCACTCCGGCAATTATTGAAGAGCTGAAGCAGATTTTAGGTGAGAAGAATGTCTTTTCTGACGAAGAAAAAATGGAAGCATACTCACACGACGAAACAAATAAGCAAGAATATGGTCATATGCCTGAAGTTGTGGTTACGCCTACCACGGCAGCAGAGATTGCGCAGATTGTTAAATTGGCAAATCGCCAGATAATCCCGATTACGCCGCGTGGCGCAGGGAGCGGACTTTCTGGCGGTGCTATCCCGATATTTGGCGGGATTGTTCTCTCGATTGAAAAAATGAACAAGGTTTTAGATATTGATTATGGAAACATGACGCTGACTGCCGAAGCTGGGATAGTGACAAACGATATTAATGCACTTATTAAAGAGCAAGGTTTATTCTACGCAGGCTATCCCATGAGTCTGGAAACATGTTATTTAGGTGGAAATATTGCTGAGAACGCAGGCGGCGGCAAAGCAGTCAAGTATGGGGTAACAGGTCGCTATATTATGGGCATGGAGCTTGTTACCCCCAAGGGAGACATTGTTCAGTTGGGTGGTAAGCTTACGAAAGATGTTACAGGCTACGATCTAAAGCAGTTGATTGTTGGTTCAGAAGGAACGCTCGGGATAGTGACTAACGCCACTATCAAATTGACCGGACTGCCAACAGCCAAATCTAATTTGCTCGTGCTTTACAAAACTCCAAAGGATGCCATTGATACTGTACCCGTGATTATGACTAAGGGTACGATACCTACGAGTATAGAATTTATGGATAAATTATCTGTGCAGACGGCTTGTGATTACCTAAATGAAAGCCTGCCTTATCAGGAAGCCGGTGCTATGCTCTTGATTGAAGTTGACGGGACCAACCAGGAGCAAGTAGAACTTGCGGCGGAGGAAGTAGGCGATTTGTGCATGGAAAATGGAGCGATTGAGGTTTATGTAGCAGATAATTACACGACTCAAGAGCGGATCTGGAGCGTCAGAAGAAACATAGCTGAAGCGTTTAAGGTGGTTTCGCCAATTCAAAGCTTAGAAGATATTGTTGTGCCAATTGCGGCGATACCGGATATAATTCCTGAGCTGGAACGCATTTCTGTTAAGTATGACATTAAGATTCCCTGTTATGGTCATGCGGGTGATGGCAATCTCCATGCTACGCTCGTTAAGAATCCGCAACATAGCATGGAGCATTGGCGGGAAATTGAACCGCAAGCACTGCGAGAGCTTTATGCTGTCACAAAAAGATTAGGTGGCAAAATAAGCGGCGAGCATGGCATCGGTCTCAAACGCAAAAAATATATGTTAGAGAATATGGACCCGGTAGAGCTGGACTTAATGAAGGAGATTAAAAAAGCTTGGGACCCTAACAATATTATGAACCCCGGCAAGATATTTGACCTTGAGTCATAGGAGAGCGCATAGCTAGAGGTCGGAGGTCAGATGTCGGACTCGTTTGAATCGGCGAAATTGCCGATTCACAGACCAATGGGATAAGGGAATTTGATGGGAGAAGGGAACGCCTATGCTCGCGCTCGTGCCATGTAGGGGCGGGTTTCAAACCCGCCCAAGCAGGTGCGCCCAGCATGGGTGCAATCCAACGGGTGAAAGTCCCGAACACGCCCTAGTAGTGGGAAGTGTATAGCTTAAGGCAAGGGTGTCCTTGGCGACGAGGAATCTGAAGGAAGCCGGCGGCA
>JAGXTN010000072.1 GCA_018333455.1 Dethiobacter sp.
AAATTGAGGAAATGAATTTAGATCATCTTTATGATTCATATTTGCTTGAAGGTAGTGAATATCGGCTGAAAATGTTTATTGGCACTTCAAGGCAGGAAGAATGATGGACGATTGTGTTTTCTGCCGCAAAACAGCTACAGATATCCTCTGCGAGAATGAACTTGCTAAGGCTTTTTATGACGGGTTTCCTGTAAATCGTGGTCATGTTCTAATAGTTACAAAAAAGCATGTGGCCTCATATTTTGATGCAAGCAGTGAAGAAATACAGGCTATTTGTGAGTTGATAGTGAAAGTAAAAAAACTTTTGGATGAAAAGTATCAGCCTGACGGCTACAATATCGGGGTTAATGTGGGAAAAGCAGCCGGCCAGACTGTTTTTCATTTGCAGCGTGCCCAGATAAGCACGTGTTATCTTGCCGGTGCAAGTCCGGTTGGGGTAAGTGCCAAGACGCCCCATAGCTAGGATACCTATGTAGGGAGAAATCCGTGCGTAGAAGCGTATCGACAAAAGTACCTGTCAGAGACAGGGCGAGCAAGTTGCCAGACCGCAACATTAAGTGAATCCTGCCGCGTCGACAAAAAGGCCTCGCAAGGGGGAAAAGGAGAAGTCGAGCCTCGTGCTAATGGGCGAAGACCATGGAAGGTGCAAAGAGCTTGGAAGCAGCACCGAAGAATCTCTCGGCGTAAAGGGAACGGTATGGTAACAAAGATAAGGCAGTGAACTGGGGAGACCCTCCCCTGCACAAGGAAGACTTGTAAAGTGGAAACCTATAAGCCTAAAAGGTGAAGTGGTTTTTCTGCAGGAAGGGAGTCGGAGGAGGTCATAGTACCTAGGAACAGCAGGACAACATAACCTGTTGGAGGGAAGGACGCTCTGCTTTGTTCAAGCTAATCAAGGAGGTAAGAATTGTGAATGCCGCAAGGCTAACTACACCAAAAGAAAAAGTTCGAGAACTCCAAGAGAAGCTAGGTTATGCAGCCAAGGTGAGTAAGAAACGTAGATTTCATGCTGTATATGACAAGGTTTATCGATGGGACGTGCTACAGGAAGCCTGGAGAAGGGTAAAGGCTAACAAGGGTGCTAGTGGAATCGACCATCAGACACTAGCAGATATTGAGAGGGCAGGGGCAGACACATTTTTATTAGAGTGTCAGCGAGAGCTTTCAGAAGGCAAATACCGACCACTCCCTGTACGCAGACAGTACATTCCAAAGAAAGATGGCAAGAGGCGACCACTAGGTATACCAACAGTTCGGGATAGAGTCATACAAATGGCAGTAAAATTGGTGATTGAACCCATATTTGAACCAGACTTTAAAAGCTGTTCCTTTGGGTTTCGCCCCAAGCTGAGTGCAAAGGACGCTCTAGAACGTGTGAGGAAAGCATGCAACCGCAAAGGAAACTGGGTATGCGACGTTGATATCCAAGGATACTTTGATAACATTAATCAAGATAAATTGATGATGCTGGTAGAAATGCGGATTAGTGATAAGCGAATCCTAAAACTCATACGAAAATGGTTACAAGCAGGTGTCATGGAAAACGGGCATCTTGCGAGAACGAACCTGGGCACACCTCAAGGCGGAGTGATATCCCCGTTGCTGTCAAACATTTACCTAAACGTATTCGATTTCCTCTGGGAGAACAATGGTACGCAGTATGGCGAACTAACAAGGTACGCTGACGACCTAGTGGTGGTTTGTAAAACCAAGAGAGATGCAGAACAGGCTATGACGCTTATTAACGCCATCATGAAGAAGTTGGACCTCACATTACACCCGACTAAAACAAAACTGGTGGGGATGTGGACAGGAGAAGAAGGTTTTGACTTTCTGGGAATGCACCATCGAAAAGCTAAAGCGGAAACATCTCAAGGAAGGGCATACCACACCACAAAACAGTGGTTAACTAAAAAGGCAGAACAACATATTCGGGATGAAATTAAAGCGAGACTGGCTCCCCCATGGGCACGTATGCTGTCCCTAAAGGAACACATCGACTTCTTAAACCCGAAAGTCCGTGGCTGGAAGAACTACTATGCCACTCCATACAGCCAGCTAAGAATGGCTAAATTGGATTGGTACATCATTCAGCGATTCTGTCGATGGTACGCCAAGAAAACAAAAAGACGCCACACAAGTGTGTGGCATCAAGTTAATAAGATGTTGAAACAGCAGAAATTACTGAAGCTTGCTTAACTGAATGCTCATAAATGACGAACAT
>JAGXTN010000155.1 GCA_018333455.1 Dethiobacter sp.
CGAGCGTTAAGTGTCAGCAGCGTTTAGCGAACGGGAATTCGCAGCGTTAAGACATGCCAATGGTTCACATGCAGTAAGCCCAGAGGTTTTGGCATGTTAGCGAGAATGACAGTTCGTAGCTGCGAAGACGTGCGAGCGTTGCATTTGAGGAAGGCTACATTGCCCAGATTGTTTCGAATCTCATCCCCGGTGTCATGTGTGGTGGGCAAGGACTAGCTCTGGGAGAGGGGAATATGGCGGCTATTTGCTAAACAAAAAGACTAAATATTTCCCCTCCTTGGAGGGGTGTCCGTCAGGGCGGGGTGGTTAATGCCCTTCCCGCTGGCGGTAGACTTCATAAAACAAAAGCGCCCCTGCCACCGACGCATTAAGAGATGCTACCTTCCCCCTCATCGGCAACCGAACTAAATAGTCACACTTTTCTTTCACCAGACGGGTCAACCCTTCACCCTCGCTGCCAATTACCAGCGCCACGGCACCTTTGTAGTCACCGCCTGAGTAGAGCGTCTCGCCGCCCATATCAGCGCCATACACCCACAGCCCCGCCTCTTTACACTGCTCTAGACAGCGGGCGATATTGACGACCTGGGCGACCGGCAGGTATTCGGCTGCCCCCGCAGCCGTGCGCACGGCTGCCGGCGTCATTTGCGCGGCACGCCGCTCAGGAATCACTACCCCATGGCAGCCAGCGGCATAAGCTGTTCTAATCAGGGCGCCTAAATTATGCGGATCCTGCACATGGTCTAACAGCACCAAAAACGGCGGCTCTCCCTTTTGAGCCGCCAGCAGTTCCTCAAAAGGAGTATAACGAAAGGGCGGCGTTTCGGCCAGCACTCCCTGGTGATTACGGGTAGCGGCAAGTCGCTCAAGAACACCCTTGTCCCGATATTCTACAGGAATTGCCATTCTTTCAGCCAGCTCAAGAATTTCTGTCACCGGCTTGCCGCTTGAACCTTTCTGGAGCAGGATGCGGGTAATCTGCGAGCCCGCCTGCAATGCCTCCAGAACCGGCCGCCTACCTTCTATCGTCCTTTTTTCATCCATCAGGCACCTCAACCTCACATCTTCCGGAATTTTTCCCAAACGGCAGCACTTTCACCACAGGTCATCTCCCCCTCCGGGCAGACTCCTTGGCTAACGCAAGCTGGACCGGCGGCAGCAAATAGCATGGGCGCCACTTTTTTTACTTCCTGATAAATCGTTTCAGCGAGCAACCGAATCTCCCATTGCGCTCGGTTACAGCAGCGCGTCACAAAAAAATTATGCAGACTTCTTGCGTTCATCGTAAAAACAAGCTTCGTCTCGCAAGCATTAGGCAGCAGATAGCGGGCATCTTCGTGATGAACCATCCCGCGCAAAACTTGGTATGCCTCGCGGATTTGCTCCATCTGTTCGCGGAACAACTGCTCCGCCTCACTGTTTGCCGCAACCGCGGGCGGTACAATATATGTAAAAGTATCCTCACGAACATAACGCTGCGATTTTTGAGAGTACGAGGCAATGCGATGCCTCACCAACTGATGCGAAAGTGCCCGGCTCACTCCTTCCACCGCAAAAGTAAAACTCACATGCTCAAGCGGTGAAAAATGCCCCATTTCCACCAGCTTAGCAATAAGCTGCTCTGCCTTAGGCATTGTCAGACCATCAAGAAGAGCATCAGCTCCTGCGGAGGAATAGCACAACCGCGCTGCTGCCGCCACAATCTTCTCCGGTTGCGGCGTATAAGTCAATAATGTTACTTTCATTCAGTCTTCCTCCCCCGCTTGAATTAAAGCAAACAACTGGTGCAACCTCTCTTGCGCACCATGCAAATACAGCCAGCCCAAGAGCGCTTCAAAGCCTGTGGCACGGCGATAAGCAGCCATATCCGCATTCTTTGGCACACGCCCCTTCGTATTACGGCCTCTACGGACAATATCAGCTTCTTCTTCCGTCAGATGCGGCTCTATTTGCCTAAGAATGCTATCCTGCCCGCCTGCCCGCACAATTTCGGTTGCCTTCTTATGTAACCTGCTGATCGGCAACACGCCGTCTGTCACCAGTTTCTGCCGGACATACAATTCAAACACGGCATCTCCCACATAAGCCAAAAGCAGCGGCGGCAAGTTATTTTTCATATTACTTTTTCCGCCACCTGACTCCCTGGGGCGTATCTTCCAACACAATCCCCATGGCCTGCAATTCAGCGCGGATAGCATCTGCGGCGAGCCAGTCTTTCGCTTCCCGTGCCGCCTGGCGACCCTCAATCAGCGCGTTAACTTTCACATCCAGCTCTTTTCCCGCTTCCTTGGCAAAAAAACCGAGGATACTGCCAACTTCTTCAAAAAAAGCCAACGTTTTTTCCACTACAACCCGGGAAGGTTCCCGGTTTTGCAGATAAGCATTTGTTTCCCTAGCCAAATCAAACAGGACTGCCAACCCATCTGCCGTATTAAAGTCATCATCCATCGCAGCGATAAAACGCTGCCGATATTCTAACAGAACAGCCAATTTCTCCTGCACATCCACCGATTCCGCTTTGTTCTGAGGCAGTTTTTCCAGAAGATCGCGCAGATTATAAACCACATTGTTTAATCGTGCCAGACCGCTCTCTGTCTGTTGCAGCAGCTCCGCAGAATAGTTGATAGGATTTCGGTAATGTGCCGAGAGCATAAAAAAACGTACCACTTCAGGGTCCACATGCTTGCGGATTTCCCGTACCGTCATAAAATTCCCGAGCGACTTAGACATCTTCTCTTGGTTAATATTCAAGTAGCCCGCATGCAGCCAGTACTTAGCAAATTTTTTACCGGTCGCACCTTCGCTTTGCGCCTTCTCGTTTTCGTGATGAGGGAAAATTAAATCCGGCCCTCCCCCATGAATGTCAAGCGTATCCCCTAAATACTTACTTGCCATTACCGAACATTCAATATGCCAGCCCGGCCGACCTTTGCCCCAAGGGCTCTCCCAGGCAGGCTCGCCCGGCTTTTGCTTTTTCCAAAGAGCAAAATCCAGCGGATGCTTTTTCCGTTCGTCCACGTCCACTCGGGCACCGGACACCAATTCTGCCAGCGGCTGGTTTGACAATTCACCATACTGCTCGAAAGCCGGCGTATGGAAGTAAACGTCACCTTCCACCTCATAGGCCATTCCCTTTTCAATCAGTGTCTGAATCAAAGCCACCATTTCCGTGATATGCTCCGTCGCTTTGGGATGGAAATCAGCCGGCTCCACACCCAGAGCCTGCACATCCTCAAAATACGCCTCAATATTCCGCTCGGCCAACTCCGCAACCGTAATGCCCAGTTCATTGGCGCGATTAATCATTTTATCATCTATATCAGTAAAATTCTGGACAAACTTAACTTCATATCCGCGCCAGCGCAAATAACGACGAATCACGTCAAAAACAATAAAAATCCGGGCATTACCGATGTGGAAAAAATCGTAGACCGTAGGGCCGCAAGCATAAATCCCCACCTTGTTCTTATTTGCCGGCACAAATTCTTCCTTCTTTTTTGTTACCGTGTTGAACACGCGGATTGTCACTTTCTCTTATCCTCCTTGAGGCACTTTTCCTGCTGAAAACGCAGATCATCAATCTGTTTTTGCAGGCAATGCAGCATTTCTGCCACAGGATCCGGCAGATCCTCGTGATTTAAATCGACCGATGGGATCCGTTCACCATCATAAATTACCACACGTCCGGGGACACCAACTACAGTAGTATTTGCAGGCACATTATTCAACACGACTGACCCGGCGCCGATTTTAGCATAATCACCGATTACGATCGGACCTAAAATTTTTGCGCCTGTGCCAATAACTACATTATTCCCCACAGTCGGATGCCGCTTGCCTTTTTCTTTGCCAGTTCCTCCCAGCGTAACACCCTGGTAGAGCGTTACATTGTTGCCCACTTCCGCCGTTTCGCCGATTACCACTCCCATGCCATGGTCAATAAATACCCCATCTCCGATTTTCGCGCCGGGATGAATTTCCACTCCGCTTACAAGCCGGGCAATTTGGGAAATAACGCGCGGCAACAGAATCAGTCCCCGCTGGTGCAAGGCATGCGCCATGCGGTACAGCAAAACGGCGTGAAGACCCGGATAACAAAGGATAACTTCCCAAAAGGTCTTAGCGGCCGGATCCCGCTCAAAGATGGCACTGATATCTTTCTTTAACCAGTTCATCGCTCTACTCCCCTGCTATTAGCAATAAAAATAACCGCCCCCTCAGAGACGGTTTCCCGCGGTTCCACCCTGTTTGGGCATAGACTGCCCCACTCAAAACGGATAACGGCCGCACCGTGCCTTCTTACTTTAGTTCTGAAGGCATACTCAAGGGCGCACTTCAGGTTTTACAACCGAAAGCCTCTTTCAGCCGCGGAGGCTCCTCTCTGCCGGTATCCTTAACCCTACTCTTCCCCGTCATTGCATTTTAAAATTTTTACTTGTTCAGATTAACCTTATTATAAAAGGCTCGCGGCATTGTGTCAACAGGACGGCAGTTGCAACAGTTTAAAATACTAACAAGTTATTTTTAGAGAAATCTACGCAAGCTCTCTTCCAGACGCTTTGCTACAACAGCCGGCCCGAGAAGAGTGAGGATGGCGTTTAAATCCCGTCCTTGTGACTGACCGGAAACGGCTACCCTGACAGTCATAAAAAGAGCCTTTCCTTTCACATTAAGCTCTTTGCCAAGCTCTTTTAAAATCTGCCGCACTTTTTCGCCGTCCCAGTCGTCCATTGCCAACGCTTCCTCACGGAATCTCCGAATTACTGCCGGGGAAGTCTCAAGCGCCAGCACCTCTTTTGCCTCTTCATCATCCGGAGCCAGCTCCACCGTTTCCCCAAAGAAAACTTTTACCAACGCCGGTGCCTCTGCCAGATAGTGCAAGCCGTCTCTTGCCGTGGCGATAACTTGTCGGAGCCATTCTCGGCGCTCGACTGCCTCTTTTTCGTCAATCAAGCCCGCTTTTAGCAAATACGGAATGCAGCATGCCGTTAGCTGCTCGAGTGACATTTCCTTGATATAGTGAAAATTCATCCACTTTAATTTTTCCAAATTAAACACAGCCGGACTTTTAGCGACCCGCTCCAGTGAAAATTTCGCCACCAGCTCAGCCATCGAGAAAATCTCCTCTTCGCCCTCAGGGGACCAGCCAAGAAGTGCCAGAAAATTAACTAATGCTTCCGGCAAATATCCCTCCTGACGATACTGCTCGACCGACGTTGAGCCGTGGCGCTTGCTCATTTTCGAGCGGTCTTCCCCAAGAATCAAAGAAATATGGGCAAACTTAGGCAGCGGAAAATTCAACGCCTCATAAAGCAAAAGCTGACGGGGCGTGTTGGAGAGATGTTCCTCACCGCGCAGCACATGGGTAATTCCCATCAGCGCATCGTCTAGAACCACCGCAAAATTATAGACCGGAATTCCGTCCGACTTAACAATAATATAGTCGCCAATCCCGTCACTCTCAAACTCCACCCGGCCGCGGATCAAATCATCGACCACCACCAGGCGCCCCTCCGGCACACGAAAGCGCACCACCGGTTTGTCAGTCAAAAGGAGCCTTTCTTCCTTCTCCCTGCCGGAAAGGTTGCGGCATTTGCCTAAGTAGCGGGGCAATTGGCCCTTGGCAATTAACGCCTGCCGCTCAGCTTCTAATTCTTCTTCACTGCAGTAACAATGATAAGCCTGTCCCGTTTCAAGCAACTTTTGCGTGTAAGGATTGTAGATCGTGAGCCGTTCTTTTTGCCGATAAGGACCATTGTCGCCGCCGACCCCGATCCCTTCATCCCAATCCAAGCCAAGCCAGCGGAGAGCCGCCAAAATCAGCTCCTCATATTCCAGCGAGGAGCGTTCAAGATCCGTATCTTCGATGCGCACAATAAACTCTCCGCCTAAACTTCTGGCAAATAACCAGTTAAACAAAGCAGATCTGGCTCCGCCGATATGTAAAGGTCCTGTTGGGCTTGGCGCAAATCTTACCCTTATCTTTGACATAACCTTACCTCCCGCCTTATCCCATTTTTTAAGTTTTACCGTCAAATTATACTACCAAAAAAAACTGTCCGCAACAAGCGCGCGTTCGATATGATATAATAAGAAATAATTCATCTGCCGCCACAGGAGGAAAGCTAATGAATAACTTCTTTAACTTCTATAAACATGGGTTTATCCGAGTTGCCGCAGCCATTTCCGCGGTGCAAGTGGCTGACCCGGTATTTAATGTCAACCAGACGATTGAACTCGCCAAAGAAGCTGAAGCCCAAAAAGCCGTCCTGGCTTTGTTTCCCGAGCTGGGCATCTCTGCCTATAGCAATGAAGATCTTTTTCATCAACAGGCCCTGCTGGAAGCTACAGAAACAGAAATTGCCCGCCTGCTTGATGAGACTAGCTCCCTAAATACTATTCTGGTGGTGGGCGCCCCCGTTCCGGTAGATTCACTGCTTTACAACTGCGGCCTGGTATTACACCACGGCCGGATTCTCGGCATTGTCCCCAAAACATACCTGCCAAACTACAGTGAATTTTATGAAGCGCGCCAATTTAGGCCTGCCGACGCCGCAACTAGGGAAACTATCAATTACTGCGGCCGGCAGGAAATTCCCTTCGGTACCGACCTGCTCTTTCAGGCGACCAACATCCCAGGCATGATTTTTGCCCTGGAAATCTGCGAAGACCTCTGGGTTCCTGTGCCGCCCTCCAGCTTTTCGACACTTGCCGGAGCCACTGTCATTGTTAACTTATCGGCTTCCAATATCACGGTAGGTAAGGCCAATTACCGCCGCAACCTTGTGGCCAATCAGTCTGCCCGCTGCCTTGCCGCCTACCTGTACTCCGCCGCCGGCCCCGGCGAATCAACAACCGACTTGGCCTGGGACGGACATGCCTTAATTTATGAAAACGGCCATTGCTTGGCAGAATCCACCCGCTTTGATTTGCAGGCGCGGCTCATTCTCTCAGAGATTGACCTAGACAGGCTGACACAGGAACGGATGCGCCAAAACACGTTTGCGGAAAATGCCCAAAAGTTAAGGAAGCGTTTTCGCACCATTGCTTGTGAAGTCAGACTGCCGGAAGGCCGCCTGCTGCTCAGCCGGCAATACTCACGCTTTCCTTACGTACCAAGCGGTCTTGAAGATAGGGACCTGCGCTGCTACGAAGCGTATAACATTCAGGTGCACGGTTTGATTAAGCGCTTGCAAACGACCGGCCTGCAAAACATTATTGTCGGCATCTCCGGCGGTCTGGACTCTACCCAGGCACTGACTGTAGCTGTAAAAGCCGTAGATTTACTGGGCTGGTCACGGGAGCGGATCCGTGCGTACACTATGCCCGGTTTTGCCACATCACAGCGCACTAAAGCAAATGCCTGGCAGCTCATTTCTGCTCTCGGAGTTAAAGGCCAAGAACTCGACATCCGGGAAAGTTGCCAGCGCATGCTGGAGGATATCGGCCACCCGCAAGCCGGCGGCAACGGCAACTATGATGTAACTTACGAAAACGTACAGGCCGGCCAGCGCACATCCACACTCTTTCGTTTGGCCAATCTGCACAACGGGTTAGTATTGGGCACTGGTGATCTTTCCGAGATCGCCCTCGGCTGGTCAACCTACGGCGTGGGAGACCATATGTCGCATTATAACGTCAACGCCAGCGTGCCAAAGACGCTCATCCAATATTTACTGCGCTGGCAGGCAGATCCGAGCCGCGTGGATCAGCCGACAAGAGAAGTGCTGCTTGCTATTTTAGCTACTGAAATAAGCCCGGAACTAGTCCCCGGCAAAAACAACGGCTCTCAACCGGCTCAGCTGACAGAAGATTTTATCGGCCCCTATGAACTCCAGGATTTTAACATCTACTACACTACCCGTTTGGGTTACCGTCCAAGCAAGGTAGCTTTCTTAGCCTATCACGCCTGGCGGGACAAGGAACTTGGCGACTGGCCTGACATTCCTTTTGAAAAACGCCGCCAATATACCCTTGGCGAGATTAAACACTGGCTGGGCGTCTTCTGTAAGCGCTTCTACGCTTTGAGTCAGTTTAAGCGCTCCGTGATGCCAAACGGCCCCAAAATAGGTTCAGGCGGCTCCCTCTCACCGCGAGGCGACTGGCGCGCACCGAGTGACAACTCCGCCGCTCCCTGGCTCTCAGAACTTGCTCAGATCCCTGACAAAGACTAACTCTTTTCAACGCGACTCGTTTAAACCTGCGCTACGAGGACGACGGCTTGAGCAGCCACTCCTTCACCGCTGCCACAGAACCCCAACCCTTCGGTTGTGGTAGCCTTGACGCTGACCAAATCGACGGAAACAGCTAAAACATCGGCAATATTTTCCCGCATCGCCTGAATATAGGGGGCAAGCTTAGGGCGCTCCGCAATAATCACAGCGTCAACGTTAACTACATTATAGCCCTTGGCTAGACAGAGTGTTTTTACGCGCTCCAGTAACTTCAGACTGGAAACATCTTTGTAGGACGCCTCTGTGTCAGGAAAATATTTGCCAAGATCACCAAGAGCCAGGGCGCCAAGCATGCCATCCATCACAGCATGCACCAGCACGTCGGCATCGGAATGACCTAGCAACCCCCGCTGGTACGGCACCGACACGCCGCCTAAAATGAGCGGCCGTCCTTCCACCAGCCTGTGCACATCATAACCTATCCCGATCCGCATGCCGCCCGCCCCCTTATCAACGCTTCCGCTACCAGCAGATCCTCCGGAGTGGTAACTTTGATATTTTCGTAATCGCCGACTACTACCCAGACAACATGTCCGTAATGCTCCAGTAAGGCAGCATCATCTGTCGCATAATAATTTTCACTCTGTGCCAGCCGGTGAACATCAACCAGCAAGTCAAAACGGAAAGCCTGCGGCGTCTGCACAGCCCAGAGAGTTTCACGCTGTGGCGTGCTAATCACTTGATTGGCTCTCACTATTTTTATTGTATCTTTAACCGGTACTGCCGTAATGGCGGCACCATGCTCTTCTGCCTTGCCGAGACAACTACAAAACGAGGACGGCCTGACGAGCGGGCGGGCGCCATCATGAATACAAACTAAGTCTGTGTCAGCAGACAGCGCCTGCAAACCGTTGTAAACCGAATCCTGCCTTTCTTTTCCGCCGGTTACCAGCGTAATTTTATCCTGCGGCAGCCAGGGCAAAAGAACATCCCGGTGAAAAAGAGCTTCTTCACCGGGAGTAACGGCCACGATTATCGCAGAGAATAACTGTGAAGCTAGACATGCGCCAAGAGTATGGGCAAGCAACGGTTTCCCACAAAGATGCAGGTACTGTTTATTGATATTTTTGCCGACCCGCAGTCCGCGTCCCGCGGCAGGGACAATCACTGCCGCTCCCATTACCGCACTCCAGATGCTTTTTCCAATTTTGGCTTAGCAAAAATCATCCGTCCTGCGGCAGTCTGCAGCACACTCGTCACGATTACTTCGATGTTATCGCCGATAAAGCGTCTTCCGCCTTCAACCACGATCATGGTGCCGTCATCTAAATAGGCCACTCCCTGACCATGCTCTTTGCCGTCCTTCATAATCTGTGCCACCATTTCTTCACCAGGCAAAACAATGGGTTTTACCGCATTAGCCAACTCATTGATATTTAGGACGGGCACTCCCTGCAGTTCGCAAACTTTGTTTAAGTTATAATCATTAGTAACAATCTTACCCTTCAACAACTTGGCTAGCTTAACTAACTTACTGTCCACCTCAGGGATATCCTCAAAATTTTGCTCCAGAATTTGAATGGAAACAGAGGACTCCTTCTGCATCTTATTGAGAATATCCAGCCCTCTGCGTCCTCGGTTTCGCTTTAAAGTATCTGATGAATCTGCAATATGTCGCAGCTCTTCCAGCACAAAACCGGGAATAATGATTACGCCCTCAATAAAACCGCTGCCGGCAATATCCACGATGCGACCGTCGATAATCACGCTGGTATCCAAAATCTTTGCACTGCGATAACTGCCCCGCTCTGCGCCCTTGCCATGCCGTGTGAATATGTTGGTCAGAAAAGTCATTTCGTCTTTGCGGTTCAGCATCAGACTTGTTCCCAAATAACCGCCAAAGAGAGTCAACGCCACAGACAGATAAACTCCCACCAAAGGGATTCTGTACAGCGACAAACTGAGCAAAGAACCGATTAACAAGCCAATCACAAGCCCGATTACGCCAACAACGATATCTTGCGTAGGAATCACCTTTAAAGCCGCTTCCATCCAACCGTTAACGGTGCTGACCATACCAATCAGCCATGGGGTAATGAGATAAGAAATAATGCCAAAAACAGAACCCCCAAAAACAGCTACGCCAATTTCCGTTACAGCCACTGCTTCCACATTGGTAAACGCCAAGATCGCAGCGAAACTCCAACCGACCAACTGGTAGCCGATGGCGAAACCAGCCAGCAATGAAACAACCCTAAAAATCTTCTGCAACAACCCCTTCACCTCCTTAATCTCCATTATAGCTTATAGCTCTTACCATTTTCAAGGAATATGATGCAGCGATTTTCGGCAAAGGCAAATAAATTAGAATAAAGTTAGCACAAATAAAAAAGGCACCATGCCTATGATGCCGTAAAAAACTGCCTTAAAATTTCGTCCATATCCTGTTCGCTTGTATTTTTCGCGAGAATTAGTTCTGAGACAAGAATTTGCCGAGCACTGTCCAGCATTTTTCGCTCACCCGTTGACAAACCCTTTTCCTGCTCCCGCAACGCCAGATTTCTCACCACTTCGGCAACTTTAAAAATATCTCCGCTTTTGATTTTTTCCATGTTCGCGCGATAACGTCTGTTCCAATTTGTAGACATTTTACTGTGATTTTCTCTCAAAATACTAAAAACCAACTCTACGCCCTCGCCGTCGATAACTTCACGCAAACCGATCTGATCCACGTTATCGAGGGGAATCATAACCTTCATGTCCCCGATGGGAATATTCATGATGTAATACTTCTTCCATGCCCCCAGGATTTCTTTTTCTTCAATGGCTTCAATCACTCCGGCGCCGTGCATGGGGTATACCACTTTATCACCAATATTAAACATCGGCAGCCCTCCCAGGTTGACCTACACAACTATTTTAGCACAGCAGGGCCAAGCTGTCAAACAAAACGTTATTTTATCATAATTAAATATCCTTGTCAACGCTCCAAACATTTTTCAACCACACGTTGACAACCTTTTATTAATGTCATTATAATTGTAATTGATGAAATATTTAACGACAGCCAAAGAGGGGGATTACAGTGAAGGATGATGTAGTAGACCAGTTTCAAAGCAAAGTTTCGGAATTGCTGGTCCGCCACCGTAGCATATTAGACAGCCTATCTAAGTTTCAGCAGTCAGGCAGTCGGGCAAACCGTGCCATCGTTAAGGCTGTGACTAACTGTGGTTGTCTTTCGGTTTGCGCATCCAGACAGTCCTGCCCGCCGGAGGTTGACTTAAAAGAGTGCAAACAGTATATGGACTCCCACGTCAAAGGGGAATTATGCGAACAGTGCCGAGAAACAGTTGAGGAAGAACTGGGCAATCATCTCTTTTACCTTGCAGCCGTCTGCCATCTGCTCGATTTGGATTTAATTGACGTATTTGACAGAGAGTTTCAAAAGATCAGCACACTTGGTGTCTTTCACTTCTCGTGAAAACAATTTGCTCACCACAAAAAAAGCCCGCTCGAGCGGGCTTTTTTGTTGTGCTCTTTTCTGCATGCTTGACACCGACAAATTAAGACACTAAAAACACTCAATAGGTGAAAGTACTACAAGATTTTGCTGAGAAATATTTTTGTCCGCTCCCTTTTGGGATTATTAAAAACCTCCTGCGGCAACCCTTCCTCCACAATCAATCCCTCGTCGATGAAAATCACACGGTCGGCCACCTCTTTAGCAAACCCCATTTCATGGGTAACTACCACCATGGTCATCCCCTCCTCGGCCAGTTGCTTCATGACTTGCAGCACTTCTTTAATCATCTCCGGATCTAGTGCCGATGTGGGCTCGTCAAAAAGCATCACTTTAGGCTGCATTGCCAGCGCGCGGGCAATGGCCACACGCTGCTGTTGCCCACCGGAAAGCTGTTTGGGATATGCTTCTGCCTTTTCAGATAGACCTACTTTGCGCAGCAGCTCCAAACCCTGTTCTCTGGCTGCACGAGGATTTTCCCGCTTCACCCGTACCGGCGAAAGCATAATGTTTTGCAAAACAGACATATGCGGAAACAGATTAAACTGCTGAAAAACCATCCCCACATTCTGGCGCACTTCGTTAATATCCGCATTTTTAGCAAGAATCTGCACATCCTCTAAAAATATCTCTCCTTGCTGGGGCAGCTCCAGCAAGTTCAAGCAGCGCAAGAATGTGCTCTTGCCGGAGCCGCTGGCGCCGATGACAACGACTACTTCACCGCGCGGAATTTCCGCAGAGATCCCGCGCAATACTTCTAGGTTGCCGAAACGTTTGTGCAAGTCCACAACTCTAATCATGAATGCGCGTCCTCCCTTCTATATAACCTGCCACTTTCGACAAAGCAAAGGTTATCATAAAATAAATGACGGCAATTGCAAGATAAAGTTCAAAATAGTTAAATGTCCTCGCTTGAATATTTTGGGCACGCTTAGTCAACTCCATCATGCCAATAAAGGCAAGCAAGGAAGAATCTTTAATCAGCATGATAAATTC
>JAGXTN010000071.1 GCA_018333455.1 Dethiobacter sp.
GGTGAAATATGAGCAAATAGCTGTCTAAAAACTGTCTCCCAACCCCGGATATTTCCTTAAAATGGCATATGCGTTGGATTATCCGGGGCCGGATGACTACTTGTATTTTGTTTCTGCAGTGGAATCAAATATGCGTTGTGTATTCTACTCAATCACCAACATTAAATCACGTGCGTTTACACTGGCACCTTTGGCAACAGCAATTTCTTTAATCGTACCTGCGACCGGAGCAGTCACCTCATTCTCCATTTTCATCGCTTCCAGAATTAACAAAACATCTCCACAGTTTACAGTCTGACCTATTTCTACCATAACATTTAGCACCACGCCAGGCATAGGCGCTAGGACAGCCTCTCCATTAAGAAAAGTCGGCTTGGCTGCAGTTTCATGGGCGGCTTTTGCGGGAGCAGCAATCGGAGCGGCAACCTGTTTAGGTGCTGCTACAGACTGGGGAGCCGTCCTTACAGCAGGAGCGGCTGCCAATTCTTCGACAGAAACATCATAAGACAGACCATTGACGGTGACACGAAAAGCTCTCATTAGTTTTTCCTCCTTCGCAAGCTAGCTAAATCTTGGCGTTGCTCCATCAATCTTTGTCTGCCTGCAATTGTCCAGAAGGAACTGCTACAATGGGAGGGGACAGAGATCACTGAGCTGATTGCAAATTGACTTGCCGACATATTTAAGTATGATGAAACTGCCGCTGCAATGGCCGCAACAATTTCCGGGGCAGTTCCTGCCTGCTGTAATTCGCCGGAAGGCGTTACCGAACAAAATTCTTTAGCAGAGTTAGCTGTCACCGACCCCGCCAAACTAAGCTGACTATCATCCACTGTTTATCTCCTCCTTCCAGAAAAACTTTCTGCAATTAACCATATTTCTATTAGCTCAGCTTAAAGCGTATCCGTAGTTAAAAGCAAGTAAATTAATTTCCGTCGTTCCTGAAGGAACCCGTTCATTAATTGCCTGCTCCAAAAGAGCTTTAGGTAAAAAATCAATTAGTAAGGATGAGAGGATACCTAGAAGCACCATATTGGCAGTAATTTCCTTGCCAGTTTTTCGTGCAGTGGCAAATACTGGGAACTTTAAGGTGTCAGCAGCACAATGCGGAGTCAGCAAGGTTTCTTCCAGCACAATTATACCGTTATGTTTAAGATCATGGCAATACTTAGCATATGCTTCAGCAGAAAGTGCCAAAAAAATATCTGGCGTCGAAACTTTTGGATAATCAACCGGTTGATCACTAAAAATAACTTCCGCCTTACTGGCGCCGCCGCGGGCTTCCGGCCCGTAAGACTGCGTTTGAACAGCGTAAAAACCTGCTTGCACAGCCGCATCGGCCAAGATCACGGCGGCTAGGATAATACCCTGTCCACCGGAACCTGAGAAGCGAATTTCTTTTTTAAACATGGTCCTTATCCTTCCCAAACTGCTGACGAAAATTATGGTACAGTGCAGTATACTCAGGTTTGCGCTCGCTCCTAAAAACACCTGTAATAATTTTATCCTTAACTGCATGCGCTGGCAAAGAGGCAGTTCTTTCCAGAGTAATTGTTCGCTCTTTCTGCCATTGGAGCATCTCCGCAGCAGAGCTCATCTTATTCATCCGCCCAAAATATGTGGGACACTGTGTCACGCAATCAATTACAGCAAATCCGTCATGTCGCAGCGCATCCGTCATCATTGCTTCCAGTCTAACGGGCGAATAGGTGGCGCCCCGCGCTACATATGTGGCGCCTGCAGCCTTGCCGAGCTCACAAATATCAAAAGGCGTGTCCATATTGCCATTTGGCGCTGTGGTGGCGTTGCAGGCATGAGCCGTTAGTGGTGAACACTGGCCACCGGTCATGCCATAAATACCGTTGTTGAAAATAAACAACTTGATGCCAATATTACGTCTGGCGGCATGGATGAAGTGATTTCCACCAATGGCGGTTGTATCGCCGTCACCGGAAAGGACCAGAACATGCAAATCAGGGTTAGCAAGCTTTACGCCGGTAGCAAAGGCGACAGGGCGCCCGTGGGTGGTGTGGAAAGTATTGAAGTCTAAATAACCGGAAGCGCGAGCTGAACAGCCTATCCCGGAAACAAGCACAACCTTGTCTTGCGGCAGTTCCAGTGTATCAATAGCCCGGAGTAACGCGCCCACCACTTGACCGTTGCCACAGCCTGCGCACCAGATAGTAGGAAAACGGTCAAGTCGCATATATTTGCCAATACCTGTACTCCTCTTCATTTAGCCGCCTCCTTGATTGCAGCAAGGATTTTCTGCGGCGCAATGAGCGTACCGTCCACATGAGTAACAGATAGTGTCCTCTGAGCAGAGTCTAAGACGCGGCAGACCTCCGCATAGATCTGGCCTAAGTTCATTTCCGCCGTAATTACAACGCTGGCGTTAGCACAAATACGTGACACAGCTGTTGATGGAAAAGGCCATAATGTTATTAAACGAAGCAATCCGACGCTGATCCCGACAGCTCTGGCATCATTAACAGCAGCTTTTGCAGATCTGGCACTGGCTCCATAAGAGATTAAAATGATATCTGCATCATTAGTAAGATATTCTTCATAAAATAAGAATTTTTCTTGATGAAGAATGATCTTATGCTTCAAACGCCTAACTAACCGGTCAATTTTCTCCGGATTACCAGTTGGAAAACCTGCTTCATCATGGTATAGTCCGGTAACATGATAGCGGTAGCCGGTACCAAATGATGCCGGCACAGGAACAAGATCGTCTTGCGGTTTAAACGGCAGATATTCGGCAGGCGACTCTTTTGGTTCTTTGCGAGCGACAACAAGCAATTCGCCTGCTTCAGGCGGTGATGCTCCCTCCCGCAGATGGGCAATCACTTCATCCATTAACAAAATCACCGGAGTCCGTAATGTTTCTGCAATGTTAAACGCTTTTACTGTCAGAGTAAACACTTCCTCCACCCCGGCTGGCGTTAACACCACCATTTCATGATCACCATGGGTTCCCCAACGAGCCTGCATTACATCCCCTTGAGCCGGTGCAGTAGGTCCACCGGTGCTGGGCCCCAAACGCTGTACATTTACGACGACACAAGGTATTTCTGTCATAATCGCATAACCTATGTTTTCCTGCATCAGGCTAAACCCAGGGCCGCTAGTAGCAGTCATCGCTTTTGCCCCGGCTAGAGAGGCACCGATGCAGGCTGCAATACTGGCGATTTCATCTTCCATCTGTATAAAATTACCGCCTATTGCGGGCAACTTTCTAGCCAAAGTCTCCGCAATTTCCGTTGAAGGGGTAATAGGATACCCGGCAAAAAAGTTTAATCCAGCGTATAACGCACCGAAAACGCACGCTTCATTCCCCTGCATGAGCTTTCTCTGCTTAATCATGTTCTGCTCCTTCTAGGGTTATGGCAAAATCGGGGCAACGCAGTTCACAAAGTCCGCAGCCACTGCAAGCGGTTGGATTTTTAAGATATGGCCTGCCGTCTTCTCCCATTGCCAAAACATTTTTCGGACAAAGACTAAAGCAGATACCGCATTGCTTACACCATTTATGATTAATGATAATTGAGTGGCTCTTTATATTCACATTGCCTCCTGCAGATTTTACCCAAAAAAAATACCTGCGAATTGCTATTTTCTCAGCTTCAGATTAATTCGACTTAAGCTAAGAAACTCCTTTTTTCTTTATTTCTGAATTTTGCAACAGTTGTTCTCGATACTCCCGGAAATCGCTTAGTTCACTGGCGCTTAGACCGCACTTCGCCAAAGGAGAAGTGTGACCTACTCCTGGACCATGAAAATCTGATCCGCCACAAATAAATAAGCGGTGCAATTTTGCTAATTGTCGATAATGACCAGACTGAGAGCGATTTTGGTCCGGATGATATGCTTCCAGTCCTTGCAAACCATAGGAAATGAATTCAGTCAGCAAACTATCTTTGCCCGACAAGTAAGGATGAGCCCAGGCTGCCACACCACCCGCAGCCCTGATTCTTGCTATGGCCTCTTGTGGGCTTAGTTTGTAGCGTTCCACATATCCAGGCATTCGGTACCCCAGCAGAATATTAAACGCCGCCGATTCGCTCGGCAGATATCCTTTTTCAACCAGTGTTCTAGCCACATGAAGACGCCCTGGAGCAGCTTTGCCGGCACAATCCAGCACTTCCCCCAGGCTAATTTGATAACCTAATGAGTTTAGTTTTTTCACCATCTTCTCTGTTCGACTAAAACGGCTCTCCTGTAGTATTTTTAATAAAGCTAGTAAATCGGGCTCGGCATGGTCAATATAGTACCCCAGTATATGAATTTCTCTATCATCCATTTGCGCACTGAGTTCTATCCCAGGAATGATTTCAGGCAGAGCATTTTCAGAAGCATTCATAGCGGCACTTATGCCATCAATTGTATCATGATCTGTAATGGCAATGGCTGACATGCCGAGAGCAAGCGCTTTTCTTACGACTTCACCGGAAGATAGCAAACCATCACTGGCAGTTGTATGAATATGCAAATCGGCAACGACAGGCATCAGCGGCCCCCCTGTTCCAGAGTTGTTTTAATGACCCGCAAAAAGTTCTCTCCCAAAATTTGTTTTACCTCTTCAGGAGAAAAGCCGCGCTGCAACAAAGCCTCTGTAAGTCTGGGCAGCCTAGAAACATCATTTAATCCGTTCACAACAGTTGAAATCCCATCATAATCAGAGCCTAGTCCCAAAATATTAATGCCAAAACGATCTGCGATATAACAAAAATGATCCAGTAACTCCTCTATCCCGCAAGTAGCTGAATGAGCGACAAAAGGCGGATAGTAGGTCAACCCTACTACTCCATCATTATCCCGCAATAAGCGCAGTTGCTCATCGCTCAGATTTCTTTTGTGACTGCAGACTCCGGCAGCGTTAGCATGTGTCACGATGATCGGCAAAGATGTTTCAGTCAATAAATCGTAAAATCCCCGTGGTGCCAGGTGAGCAGCATCCACAAGAATACCTAGCCGATTCATTTCGCGAACCATCTCCCTGCCTAGTTCAGTCAGACCACCTGGATTTCGTCCGGCACCCACACCATCAGCCAACATATTGCGCGCGTTCCAGGTAAGTCCCACGCTGCGCAAACCTAACCGATAAAGTATGTGGAGAATTTCAACGTTTGCCAGCGCCTCTGCCCCTTCCAAGGCCAAAATAGCTCCTAGTTTATCCTTTGCCAACGCTGCCGCCAAGTCAGGCCAACTTTGAATCACCGCCACACTTTCAGGATGTTTTCCCATTTCATACAAAAAATGTTCCATCAATGTCAGTGTGCGTTCTAAAGCGGCGCAAGCTTTATATTCCGGTTCAAGAAAGAGCGCAAAAAACTGTATCTTTACGCCACCTTCCCGCAAACGAGGCAAATCCAAGTGTCCAACTTGATTGCGCTGCCCAAAATGATATGATTTATTAATCCCATTAAACAGCTGGACAGTATCGCAATGTGCATCCACCACTACGGCTTGCCGGTGCAGATCTTCCGCACTCAAACTATCAGACACATCCATCAACCTCCCAGCCGAATGCTTTGATGATCACAGAAAAAAACACCAAAGCTAAGGTGTTTTTTGTGTGAACATTACAGAATAGAAAATAATTAGAACTCATGCAAGTCAAAGATCCGCTCAATGTGCAGAGCTTTTCCGCTGACTGAATCTATCTCAACAACTACTGCATTAAACTGCACCGGGCCTTCCTTAGCTACTTCAAAGCGGGCCGGCAACTGTGTGACAAACTTGTTTAGCACAATTTCCGGTTCGACGCCCAGCACCGATTCATAGGGACCAGTCATGCCAACATCAGTAATGTATGCTGTGCCCTGAGTTAAAATTCGCTCATCGGCAGTCTGCACATGGGTGTGAGTGCCAATCACCGCCGAAACATGGCCATCCAAAAAACGTCCCATGGCTATCTTTTCCGATGTCGCTTCTGCGTGAAAGTCTAAAATAATCACCGATGCTTCCTGCTGCAACAGACTGACAGCATCGCGCAACGCCCTAAAAGGACAGTCAAGGGCAGGCATGAAAACACGTCCGCTGGCGTTAACAACGGCTACTTTCGTGCCATGAACAGAAAGCAAGCGATAACCAACCCCCGGAGTACCGGGTGGATAATTAATTGGTCTGATAATCCGTTTTTCTTTTTCTATGTAGTCCAATGCCTCCCGCTTATCCCAAACATGATTTCCCATTGTAAGCAGATTAACTCCAAAGGAAAAGAGTTCATTAGCCGTTTTTTCGTTGAATCCGGTACCCGCAGCCAAGTTTTCACCGTTAGCTATCGCTAGGTCAATTTGGTAGTTCTCGATTATGCGTGGCAGTAAATCCCTGACACAATTTCGTCCCGGACGACCTACAACATCGCCAATCACCAGAATTCTCATTAGGAACACTCACTCCAGAGTTCAGTTTTGCAATTATACCCTGCACATTTTCGATGCTTAAAAATAGACTGGATTGCCCCAGTCTGCTTTTAGACAGTATTTTTAATCATATCATACACAAATACTTTGCCTGCCTCACGAAAAGCGATCAGATTATCCTTTTGCGTTCCGGTATTATGGCTAAGTAAATATGCGATGATTTCTTCCTGCCGAAGCAACTCTTCCTCATGGATAGATTCTCCCACGTCACCTTCACGAACTAGGATGGTAGGGAAATGCCCGGAGACAATGCCGCAAATCAGCTGAATCAATTCCAGGGAAAGAGCAGATGTTCTGCAGTACAGTTCTAATAAATTCAACTTTCCGGATCGTTGCAGCTTATGCTTCACCTGTAAATATTCCCCTGTTAGCTCTTCGTATGCAGCCAACGAATCTCTCAGAACGAGTTTAAAATTTTTAACATCTTCTTTATTAACAATACCGGCCAAGACAAATGAAAATTTAGCATTATCCTGCGGCATGTCAAAATTTATCGACATAATTTCAGGAAAACGCACCAGCAAGGATATCAGCAAATTTGTAGTATATGCATCCTGTTTTGTTTGTTGTTTCATTTTCGCCATTGTAACACATCCCCTAAATAAGTATCTGAAAACGAGGTTTTATTAGCTAACCTTGTTTGTGTAGGAAATTATATGATTTCCTACACAATGGGGGGGGTAGGGGGGATTCACCCTTACGCTCGCGGGGTGCTCAGAGCCCGCAGGCTCGCCGAAGGGGCGGCAGCCCCTAGCGGACAAGAAAAACGCATCTTTGGATAAAGCGCGAAGCGTTTTTCTTGTAGCATAGGAAATTATATCGTTCAGGGAA
>JAGXTN010000169.1 GCA_018333455.1 Dethiobacter sp.
ACCTCCAACCTCTAACCTCCAACCTCTAACCTCCAACCTCTAGTTTACGGTGTGTATAGCGTGGCAAAAGGATGGGGGAGACACGGCCACCAGTATCTACGCCCGCAGCTTCCAGCTCGCGATGGAAGGCTTGCACATGATTTAGATTAAGCTTTTTGACTTTTATTTCCTTGGCACGAGACCCTGCATGCTTGCCGGCACGACGGCCAAAGACCACAATATCCAGCAGAGAGTTACCCATCAGTCGATTGCCGCCATGGATACCGCCGGCTGCCTCACCCACCACATAAAGATTTTGCACGTTAGTCAAGCCATTTTCATCAATCAGCAGGCCCCCGTTTTGGTAGTGCAGCGCCGGGTAAACCAGCATGGGCTCCTTGATAATATCTACGCCAAAGCGGGCAAACTGTCGGACCATGGCTGGCAATTCTTTGGCTACAGTGCCTGCGCCGTGCAGCAGATCAATCATGGGGGAATCAAGCCAGACACCAATCATCCCGCTGGGAGTAGCAATGCCCTTCTGCCGCTCTTTTACTTCGCAAATAATCGCAGCCGCTGCCACATCCCTAGTCTCCAAGTGATAAACAAACTGCTGGCCATCAATATTTACCGGCTCAGCACCTAGACCGCGGACCTTTTCGGTAATCAAAAGACCGATAATCTGCGGCGGGTAGGCGGCTCCCGTGGGGTGATATTGCATGGTATGCATAAATGCCAACTCTGCTCCGGCACGATAACCCATTACTAAGCCATCGGCTGTGGCACCATAGTGGTTTGTAGTGGGGAACCCCTGATATTCGAGGCGCCCGGAACCGCCCACCGCCAAAATCACACTTTTAGCCCGGACAATCTCGTATTCTCCCGTCTCCATATTATAGAGGACGGCACCGCCGACTTTACCGTCTTCATCAAGCAGAAGTTCCACGGCCGCGCAGAACTCGATTACCCGAATAGCGCGATTGCGAACTTCATCACGCAGCGTGCGCATAATTTCCGCCCCGGAATAATCCCGGGCAGAATGCATCCGTTTGCGCGACGTTCCACCGCCATGAATACTTTTCATCGTGCCATCTGGGAATTTATCAAACATCGCTCCTAAATCCTCAAGCCATTTTAGGGCAGCCGGGGCATCTAATGTAAGGGCAGCCACCAACTCCGGCACGTTTTCAAAACGCCCGCCACCCATCACATCCAAATAATGCTTGGCGGGGGAATCTTCTTCCTTGTCGGCAGCCTGTATGCCGCCTTGTGCCATCACCGTATTAGCATCGCCGAAACGTAGTTTTGTCACCATCAAGACAGTAGCGCCTTGCTCCTGGGCTAAAAGCGCTGCTGAGGCGCCGGCGCCACCACCGCCTACCACCAAAACGTCCACATCATAAGCAAAATTCTCTAGATCAAAGCCTAGCCCTTCAATTCGGCTGCGGGCTTCAATCAGATCCGCAAATTCATGCGGCACTCTCTCACCTCTGTTTGCGCCCACTGGCAGCGGCCGCATACTGGACTCAATAAAGTCTGGGTGAAAATTTTTCAAAACTTCATCCCGCTCGTCCATGGTCAAGCGCCGAAACGGACCTTTTTTTACTCGTTCCGCACGGCTGGCCTCTACTTTCTTAATCAGTTCTCGCAACTGCGGAGTATAAGACATGCGTTTCTCCTCCTACTTTAGCGTCACCGGCTCTGCTCAATCTTCTATCTCTCGTTCTGCATAAAGTTTTCTCAACGTTTCTTTTGAAGCCTTCATCAATTCTGTCATTTCGGCTGCAAACTTGCCCGACTCAATCTCCGCCACCATGCTCTGCAAGTGCCGGGCAGGCGGCAACAAATGACGAGAATAAAGACGGCGTGCCAAAATCCCCACATTAAAATGGACAATTTGTGCCGGGCAACGAGAGGCACACAGACCACACATCACACAATCAAAGGACTCATCAGCACAGCGGTCAATTTGGCCTCGCTGGGCATAAGCGATATACTGCATTACTTTAAGGTCCTGAGGACAAATTTTGGTACAGGCATTACAGCCGATGCAACGGTAGATTTCAGGGTAGAACTGGGTTATCTGCTCCGCTGTGGGTCTTAGCTCCTGGATATTGTATTCCGACTTCTGCGCCGGGAAAAAAGGGATTTGAGTCAGATACATCTCCGGCTCCACCTTCGTCTGGCAGGCCAGGCCTACTTTTAAGTCATAATCACCATGGATCCGGTAAACAGTGGCACAAGCGCCGCAGAAGCCGGCTCTGCAGCCGCAGCCGCGGACCAGCTGATAGCCTGCATATTCCATGGCATGCATAATAGTTAACGAGTCGGGCACTCGGTACTTTTTGCCCATAACATAGATATTAACCATCTTCACATCGCTTCCCACAATCTTTCCCCCTTTTTACTTAAAGGGCGGCTCAGGAATATAACCGCTATCCATTAACATTTTGGTGATCTTGCGAGCACGATAAATAGCTTCCTCTGCCTTGGCACGCAGTTCTTCTTTTGAGAGACTTTTCTTGGCGATACCAAGTTCAATTGCTTTTAACCCAACATTTACCGCCTGGCGGATAAATACTTCCACATTGTCCATGTTAGGCAGGATGTTTTCCGGGTCGATCCCGTTTTCCGCCCCCAAGTCTGCAATCGTATAGGCGGCCACAAGACACATCTCGTCGGTGATCGTTGAGGCTTGGACATCCAGCACACCGCGAAAGATGCCTGGGAAACAAACGGAGTTGTTTACTTGGTTCGGGAAATCTGAGCGGCCGGTGGCGACGATGACGGCGCCGGCTTCTTTAGCATCCCAGGGCCACATTTCGGGAATGGGGTTTGCGCAAACAAAGACGATGGGGTCTTTGCCCATGGCAGATACCCATTCCTTCTTAATCACATCGGGGCCGGGCTGTGAAAGGCCAATCACAATGTCGGCATCCACCATCGCTTCAGCAATCCCGCCTATCCGGCCTTCGGCGTTCGTCTTTTGCGCCAGCTCATACTTTTCAGGATAATCATCCTTCAACTCATTAAGCCGACCTTGATGCAGAATCCCTTTGCTGTCGGTGATAAACAACTTGCCTGGGTCGGCGCCCGCAAAAATGACCAGATTGGCAAAGCAGACGTTGGCAGAACCTGCCCCAATCAAGGCAATCTTCACATCTTTCAGTTCTTTTTTAACGTAGCGCAAGGCGTTAATCACCCCAGCCAGCGTTACTGTGGCAGTACCCTGTTGGTCATCATGCCAAACCGGAATATGACACTCTCTACGCAGGCGCTCTAAGACCTGAAAACATTTGGGCTGGGCAATATCCTCCAGGTTTATGCCGCCAAAAGAAGGCTGCAACATTTTTACAAATTCAATCAGCTTATCTGGATCTTTAGTATCTACGCAGATAGGGAAAGCGTCCACACCCCCCAGATATTTAAAAAGCAACGCCTTCCCTTCCATCACAGGCATGGAAGCTTCAGGGCCGATGTCCCCTAGGCCCAGTACGCGTGTGCCATCAGAGACTACCGCCACAAAATTGCCTTTGTTGGTATGCTCATAGACGAGTTCCTTATTTGCGGCAATCGCTTTGCATGGTTCTGCCACCCCGGGGGAATACCAGACAGCAAAATCTTTAAAATCACGCACGCTGCACTTTAAGCCAACTTCAATTTTTCCTTTGTAGAACGGGTGAAGACGCATGGCGTCCTGAGCCGGCTTTTTAGCTTTTGCAATAAGCTCTTCCTTTGTAATCACTTGCTTGACCACTCCCTGTTTTTTTATTTTTAGCCGCTTCGTTCAGCCACTAATCATTAATGGCGTACTGTTTGCGTCCTTCTTCATAGATATCGTTACCATAAGCATCATTAACGACTGTTGCCGGGAAATCGACTACCACTAAGCGGTAGATAGCTTCCGCGCCAAGTTCCGCATAAGCTACCACCTCCGCTTGGCGAATAGTTTTGGCAAGCAGCGCTGCGGCGCCACCGGTGGCAGCCAAATAAACAGCTTTGTATTTTACTAATGCGTCTTTTACAGCTTGACTACGGCTGCCTTTGCCGATACAAGCCTTAAGTCCCTGGGCCAGCATGGCGGGTGTATAGACATCCATCCGTCCGCTTGTGGTAGGCCCTGCAGACCCAATCACCTTACCCGGCTTAGCAGGTGAGGGACCCACATAGTAAATCAACTGGCCGTTAAAATCAACAGGCAAAGGCTCACCCGCTTCCAAAAGCTTAAACAGCTTTTGATGAGCAGCATCACGGCCCGTATAAATTACGCCGCTAATCAACACGTTATCACCGGCGCGCAACTCCAGCACAACCTGATCCGAGAGCGGCGCCGAGATTTTTCTGACGGTCATTTAAAATGCCCCCTTTTTTGTCAAGCGCGTCAAATGACTCTTGCTTTGTGCCGGGCAGCATGACAGTTAAGATTGACCGCGGCCGGCAGACTGGCAATATGGGCAGGATATGTCTCAATGAAAACAGCAAGTGCGGTAGTCCGGCCACCGTAACCCTGCGGGCCGATACCTAACTTGTTAACCTTCGTCAAAATTTCATTTTCCAGCTCCGAATAAAACGGGTCGGCATTGACTGAACCGACTTCACGCAACAAAGCTTTTTTGGCCAGATAAGCCACTTTCTCAAAAGTGCCGCCGATTCCTACTCCCACAAGAATGGGCGGACATGGGTTGGAGCCTGCTTTACTAACCGCCTCCACCACAAAATCCACCACGCCCTTGGCACCATCGGCGGGATTGAGCATTTTAACGGCGCTCATATTTTCACTGCCCCCACCCTTAGGCGCAATAATCAGCTTCACCCGGTCGCCGGGCACAAGCTCAAGATGAATCACTGCCGGCGTATTATCCATGGTATTTACACGTTTAAGTGGGTCACTAACAATGGACTTGCGCAGATATCCGTCACCATAGCCCTTCCGTACACCTTCGTTAATGGCGGTATAGAGATCGCCGCCTACCAGGCGCACATCCTGCCCCAATTCCACAAAGACGACGGCATAGCCAGTATCTTGGCAGAGAGGAACCTGTTCTTCCCGGGCGATCTTGGCATTTTCAATCAACTCAGCCAAGACACTTTTGCCCACAGGCGATGTTTCCGCTACCAATGCCTCTTTAAAGGCGCTATACACATCATCCCCCAGGTTATAGTTAGCGTCCATGCTTAGCTCGGCTATGGCCGCCGCGATAACCGCCACGTTAACTTCTCGCATCCTTTCCCCTCCCTCTAAAGACTTTAACTCCGTAGTCTTTTCCCCTATTTTTTAGCAACTTTGCGTTGCTCATCTATATTCTTATGGTAAAATAAAAATCCTGCTCTAAAAGCAAAAAAACTAGGCAACTAGTTATAATTTTTAAAAAATTCTAAGTTTTATATTTCCAGCAGGTTTTATAAATTTATCTGGATCACGACTTGCCCTGGGCGCTAAATTTTCTATTTGACAAACGTACCTATTTCATGATAAAATTATTTTTGTCGGCGCGGGGTGGAGCAGTTGGTAGCTCGTCGGGCTCATAACCCGAAGGTCGCAGGTTCAAGTCCTGCCCCCGCAACCAAAACGATCATGGCATCCTCTCACGAGGATGCTTTTTGCTTTAGTAATTTAAATAATTTCATAAATCCTTCCGCTGATGCTGCTTTTCAAGCACCATC
>JAGXTN010000124.1 GCA_018333455.1 Dethiobacter sp.
GGACGGGTGGTTAACTTTGTGATGAACGAGAAATGTGCCGCCGGCACCGGCCGTTTTCTGGAAGTGATGGCGCAAGCATTAGGTCACCCTGTTTCGGAATTGGCCCAGATTGGCAGCCGGGCAACCGGAAAAGTAGCTATCAGTAGCACCTGCACCGTCTTTGCCGAATCAGAAGTTATTTCCCATTTGGCAGCAGACAAAAAAGTAGCCGATATTGTGGCCGGAATCCATGAATCAATTGCCAGAAGAATTGCCGGATTGGCTCAGCGTTTGTCCCTGGAAGACAAAATTTTAGTGACAGGTGGTGTGGCTCAAAACCAAGGGGTGGTAGCGGCCTTGGCGGAAAGGCTAGGGCGGGAAATGTTTGTTCCTCGTTTTCCACAGTCGAACGGTGCTTTGGGTGCGGCGCTCTATGCCTTTGAGAAAAGTTCCCCTGGCCGTTGACGTCAGAAAAAGAATCCTACTATGCGTATAAGACAGAAGCAGCTATGCTGGTTAGAGAATAACTGCTGGCGACTGGCAGGTGTCGACTGTGTTCGCGGCAAAACTTGGTAACAGCAGGCAAAAAAGAGGAGTGATTCTCTGTGGGAGGGTATTGCGGCAGGCTTTTGCTTGTAAACTTAAGCACTAAGACAATCAGTAATATTCCTCTGCGTGATGATTTAAAGGAGGATTACCTTGGAGGTAGTGGTATCGGAGCGCGGCTGCTTTATGAGCTCCTAGGGGAAAACATTGCTGCTATGGATCCGCTCGCTCCCGGCAATCCCTTAGTGTTTATGACCGGACCAATCAGCGGAACTACGCTGCCTTCGACGGCACGCATGACTGTTAACGCGCTCTCTCCCCTGACCGGTATCTGGGGTGAGGCCAATGTAGGCGGACAACTTTCTGCACAACTCAAATTCGCCGGGTGGGACGGCGTGATATTTTTAGGTGCTGCCGACTCTCCGGTTTATCTGCACGTCGCTGATGAGGAAGCCTATCTCTTAGCAGCGGACGAATTATGGGGACAAGAAACGTATATAGTTACAGATTTGTTGCAGGAACGGCATGGAGGAGGCAACCGTAAGCCAGCGGTGGCCGTTATCGGCCCGGCCGGGGAAAACGGAGTGCTCTACGCCAGCATTACCCATAACAAGGGTCACCATTTCGGCCGCACAGGCATGGGGGCGGTGATGGGGAGCAAGAAACTAAAAGGGTTGGTGCTCAGCGGCACAGGCAAGGTAATCATTGGCAACCCGGAGCGCTACAAAGAGGTGCGGCAGCGCCTGCTGAGCAAGATGAAAGAAAGCCTGACGGTGCAGCTTTTCAATCTTTATGGGACCAACTGCGGCATTGAAGCAGGTCACTTGTCCGGTGACGTGCCGCTTAAAAATTGGCAATTAGGCGAGTGGGCTGAAGGAATCAATGCCTTAAACGGACCGGCTTTCGAAACTGTATTAACAGACCGGGCCACATGTTACGCCTGCCCGGTAGCATGCAAGCGGGTGGTGGAGGTGAAAGACGGGTTATGGCAGATGGCTGTCGGCCCCGGCCCGGAATATGAAACGATTGCTTCCTTTGGGGCGATGTGCCTGATTCTAGACGTGGCTGCCATCGCCAAGATTAACGAGCGCTGCAACCAACTCGGGCTTGACACCATTAGTTGTGGCTGTACAATAGCCTTTGCTATTGACTGCTTTGCGAAAGGATCCCTTACGACGGAGCAGACGGGCGGATTGGAACTGCGCTGGGGAAAACCGGAGTTGGTGTTAAAGCTGGTAGAAATGATTGCGGCACAGGAAGGTTTCGGGGCGGAACTGGCCTTGGGCAGCCATCGCTTAGCGGAGAAACTGGGGGGTGAGACCAGGAAGTATCTAGCCACGGTAAAAAAACTGGAGTTGCCGATGCACGATCCACGGGCTTATCACGGCTTGGGACTGACTTATGCCACATCTGTCCGCGGCGCTTGCCATGTGTCCGGGGTGAGCATGGGCGTGGAGCAAGGAACCATGCTCTTGGAAGAGCTCGGGCTGGACGGTTCGCACCGTGGTCCGACCAGTGCAGATAAAGCTAGGCTGGTGGTTCTGACCCAGGATTTCGGCATGACTTTCGCTACTGCCGCCATAGTCTGCGTATTGGGCGGCATGGTTTACGATGAACAGGACTTTGTAGCTTGTCTTAGCAGTGTTATCGGCAGGGAATGGACACTGGAGGAGGTTATGCGCTGCGGGCGGCGCAACTGGCTTTTGAAGCGGGCGATCAACTTGTTGCGTGGAGCGGGTCCGGCAGACGATTGCCTGCCGGAGATAGTTCGGAAGCCTTTGACAGAGGGGGGCGCTGCCGGTTCAGTGGCTGATATGGAGCTGATGCTAGAAGAGTTCTACGCTAGGCGCCATTTCGACCGGGACGGGTACCCTGCGCGAGAAGAGATGGCTGCTTTGGGTTTGGCAGATGTCTTTGTGGCGCTGGAAGAATTCCGCTACAGGAAGTAACAGTTGCGGGCACAACGGGAGGAGGCGTCCATGGCAATTGGGGAGAAGAATCAACGTTGAGGTGGAGTATCTGGGCTTTGTTGCTCAGCTGACCGGGAAAAAAGAGGAAACATTTACACTGGAAGATGATTTTAACTTACAAGCGTTGTTAGAGTCCGTGCTAAACCGTTATCAGTCCTTGTTTAAGGGCAGCGGCAATCTCCTCGTGGCGGTAAACAAAAGGGTAGTCCAACCAAACGAAGAAAAATGGTTTCTTTTAGAAGGCGACCGCGTGACGGTCGGTTTTAAAATCAGTGGGGGCTAATTCTTGCAGACGGTTCTTATCCGTTCTTGCGCGAATCTTGGTTAACAGCACTGTGGCAAATGGCCAAGTTTAACGATTTAGAGAGGAGGTTCAAAAAATGAGTTATGCTTACGGAACTGAGGAGTGGGAGAAGGCTTATCTGGAAATGGTGGCGATACGGTTAGCCACAGTTTCTAAACCGTATATTCAGGGTAGCCCTGAGTGGGTAGCTACTTACGAAAAACTAATCCAGGAAAGCCAGGAATACAATGAGGCGGCTAAAGGATGGGAAGGTACAGTAGTTATTCATATTATGCCTAACCCGGAACTGGGCCTGGATGCTGACGTTTACCAATTGCTGGACCTTTGGCACGGAGAATGCCGGTCTGTAAGGTTAGTTCCGCAAGAGGCGGGTGAAAAAGCTGATTATATCCTTTCAGGAGAGTTGGCACGCTGGGAAGCGGTGGTAGCCGGTGATTTAGAGACCACAAAAGCCATGATGCAGGGCAAGATTAAGCTCAAAGGCGACCTAGCAACCATTGTGCGCTATGTGAAGGCCTCCACCCTGCTCACCGAAATTGCTGCGCGGATGGAGACAAAATTTTTATCTCAGTTAAGTGAGGAAGAACGCGAGCAATACCGGAAGGAAGCCGCTAAACTGAGAGCCGAATTTGGCTTTTAGAGCGTAGTGTCCATTAGACGGAGGTGGGGAAGGTAAATGCGTTACGGCAGAGATCTTTCGTTTATCTATAACAACCCTACCCGCATAATTTTTGGTGAGCAAACGGTGCGGGAGGCGGGGCTTGAAGTTGAGAGCTTAGGCGGTTCCAGGGCCTTGATCGTCACCGACCAGGGTGTGGTGGCCGCCGGCCTAGCTGAGATGGTGCAGAAGGCACTGGGGCGGCGCTACGCCGGCACCTTTGCCGGATGCCTCCAGGATTCCGGCTTACACATCGTCAATGAGGGAGCGGTGTTTGCCCGGGAAGTGGGCGCAGATGTATTAGTAAGCGTGGGTGGCGGGAGCACCATTGATACAACTAAAGGAATAGCCGTTTTGTTGAAAGAAGGCGGCCAGTTGCAGGATTACGCCGGATACCAGCTACTGTCGCGGCCACAGACGCCGCATCTTGCTATCCCCACTACCGCGGGAACAGGCAGTGAGGTAACATACGCTGCGATTATTAAAGACTGGGAAAACAATACCAAAATCCTCTTTTGCGATAACCATCTCATACCTAATGTGGCTATCATCGACCCGCTCCTGACTAGGGATCTGCCGCCACTGCTGACAGCTACTACCGGTATGGATGCACTGACGCACGCTATGGAAGCGATTCATTCCACCGAACGCGAACCGCTTGCCGATGCCATGGCCCTGCATGCTATCATGCTCATTTTGGAATACCTGCCGCGCTGTGTGGAGCAAGGAGAGGACTTGCAGGCCAGAGGCCAGCAGCAACTGGCGGCGACTATGGCGGGCATAGCGTTCAACAATACTCAAGTAGCTTTGGTCCATGCCATGGCGCATAGTGTAGGGGCTTTGTTCCATGTTCCGCACGGCTTGGCTAACAGTATTCTTTTGCCGCATGTCATTGTTTATAACCTGGATTACTGTGCTGACAGCTATGCGCTGATAGCTCGAGCTATGGGCTTGGCAGTGCCAGGGATGAGCAATGAAGAAGCTGGCACTGCTGTCGCCGAGGCGGTCTGGGCATTGACCAAAAAAATGGGTGTGCCGCAGCGTCTGCGCGAGGCCGGCGTGCCACAGGATGGGCTGGAAGCCGCAGCAAACAGGTCTCTGTCGGATGGCTCCATAATTTACAATCCCAAACCGGCTACCACAGTGGAGGAAATACTGGAAGTCTACTATAACGCTTGGTAATCTGCAACTTGAGTCGTGAAAATAGCGGAGAAGTTGGCGGTGCAGCTGCGCACCGCTAACTTCTCAGAATGCTCTGGCCCCTTTTGGAACCAGAGATGCATCACATTGGCACGAATATTGCAATAACAAGAAAATAGACGGAGAAGCACTGATCTGGCAGCGAGGGGTGTTTTGATGAAAACAGCGGCTGAGTATCTGGATAGTTTGCGGAAATTAAATTTAAACATCTACATGTTCGGTGAACGAGTGGAGAATGCTGTGGATAATCCTATTATCCGTCCGTCTCTTAATTCAGTGGCCAAGACTTATGAGCTGGCTTGGGATCCGCGCTACGAAGAGGAAATGACGGCTACCTCCAGCCTGACAGGGAAAAAGATCAACCGTTTCACGCACCTGCACCAAAACTGTGCAGACTTGGTTAAGAAGGTAAAAATGCAGCGCTTGCTGGGGCAGAAAACGGCCTCCTGCTTTCAGCGCTGCGTGGGGTTTGATGCCCTCAACGCTGTGGACAGCACCACGTACGAAATGGATTGTGCGCTGGGTACCGGCTACCATAAGCGCTTCCGAGATTTTTTGCGCTATGTTCAGGACGAGGATTTGGTTTGCAATGGTGCTATGACAGACCCCAAGGGGGATCGCTCGCTTAGGCCTAGCCAACAGTCAGATCCAGACCTGTACCTGCGGATTGTCTCCA
>JAGXTN010000102.1 GCA_018333455.1 Dethiobacter sp.
CAGCCGACAAGCTGTGCCCACTCACCTCCACGTGCTCTGTAGTGTGCCTGCTTCCTCAAGCTATTTTAACAAAATTCTACAGGCTGCGGGTAGGATAATTGGTTTCATATCTTTTTTGTGCCTTGAAGCGCAGCGGAAAGGAATGGTCATATTGATGCAAATAGGTGATTTAGGCGAGCGCGCCCTGATTAAAAAAATAGTTGAACTGTTAAGTAGCTGCGCCGGTCCTGGTGAAGTGGGGATCGGTGACGATGCGGCACTTGTAAAACCGGGGGATGGTATGTGGCTGCTTACTACCAAGGATCTGTTGGTGGAAGGAGTGCATTTTCTTCTCTCAGCCGGCTCTGCGGCAGATCTGGGCTATAAGTCACTTGCTGTAAATGTCAGCGATATTGCCGCCATGGGGGGGAAGCCTCGTCATGCTTATATTGGCCTGGCCATTCCTAAAGAGACCACGGTGGAGTTCATCCTTGATTTTTACCGCGGCGTAAAGGAAGTAGCCGATAGATACGGAATGTTTATCAGTGGCGGTGACACAGTGGCTTCACCGGGGCCATTAGTGATTAGTGTGACTGTGCAAGGGGAAGCAAAGCGTGAAAACGTTCTGCTGCGGAGCGGCGCTTCACCCGGTGATATTCTTTGTGTAACCGGACCTCTTGGTGCTTCCGCCGCCGGCTTAGCCATTATCTTGCATCAGCTTGATTGTCCCGAAGACCTGCGTAAGGAGGCGTTGTTCTCTCATACGCGGCCTACGCCCAGAGTGCCTGAAGCTGCTTATTTGGCAGAAAGCGGCGCCGTTTCTGCCGCCATGGATATTTCGGATGGGTTGCTTAAAGATCTGGAGGAAATCTGTGAAGCAAGTGATTGCGGTGCCGTCATCTACGAAGAGCAACTTCCCATTCACCGAGCGGCTAGAGCAGTGGCTGCTCTGCAGGGTATCTCACCAGCGCAACTGGCGCTTAACGGCGGGGAAGATTATGAATTGCTTATTTCCGTCAGACCAGATCAAGATGATTTACTGGCGCAAGGTTATGTTTCTCGCTTTGCCACGGGCTTGCAATCTTTTGGAAAAATATGTGAAGAAAAAGGCATTTGGTTGATTAAAAAAGAGGGCAAGCGGGAAAAACTAAGTTTCACAGGTTTTCAGCATTTTAGGGGTGGTTGAGCTTGGAATATGAAGTAAGGACTGAGGGCGAACAGGCGACGGAAGACCTGGGTGAAGCGTTGGGCAGACGGTTATTTCCCGGAGCAGTAATTCTCCTAAACGGTGAAATGGGTGCCGGCAAAACTGTTTTTGCCCGCGGTGTGGGACGGGGTCTTGGTGTAAACGTGCCTATTCAGAGTCCCACATTTTCATTGCTGAATGCTCATAGCGGTCGATTGCCATTTTATCATTTTGATCTCTATCGCCTTAATAGTGAAGAGGAACTGTTTGAGTTGGGTTTAGACGAGGCGTTGGATGGGGAAGGCGTTTCACTGGTGGAGTGGGCCGGCAAATTTGCCGACTATTTTACAATGCCGGCACTCGTTATCTGGATTACTTCAGATGGGTCCACAGGCCGGCAGATTTTGTTTTGGGCTAAAACAGAGCCTTATCAGGCTATTTTGCGGGAGTTGACTACGGGGGGGCAAGTCAGTGCAAATCCTGGGAATTGACACAGCCACGCTGGTTTGCAGCGTTGCTCTGGTTTCAGAGGAAGCCACTCTGGCAGAATATACTTTACAAACAAGAAAGACCCATTCTGAGCGGTTATTGCCGCTGATTGCCGCCATGCTTAGCGACGTAGGTTTAACCCCAAAGGAACTAGATGGGGTGGCTGTGGCGGCAGGGCCGGGCTCCTTTACCGGTTTGCGTATTGGGATAGTGACGGCAAAGACGCTGGGGCAAGCGCTGAATGTGCCTCTGGTGGGAGTTTCGACGCTTGCAGCGCTGGCGGCGCAGCACCTTTTTTTTCCTGGGATCATTTGCTCTATTCTTGATGCTCGGCGAGAACAGGTTTATAATGGGCTGTTTGCGCCAGGCACCTGCCCTGAGCCGCTTAGCGCTGAACGGGTCTTGCCACTTCAAGAACTACTGGCGGAACTTGAGGCGCGCCCCGAAAAAATTCTTTTCGTGGGAGACGGCGTGCCCCCATACCAGGCAGCGATTAAAACGCGACTGGGGAAGCGAGCCTGCTTTATGTCGCCGGAGGGAAGCATCTGCCGTGCGGCAGCGGTGGCAAGGCTGGGACTCGCTGAATTTGCTCTTAACCGCGGCCGCTCTTGGCGCGAACTGATGCCACACTACGTCCGCCGTTCAGAGGCGGAGAGGAAAGCGTCGACCTGTGGGGAGGAGGGAGGCGCCGTCGGTGCACGTGAACATTGAGCCCATGAAAATCTGCCATTTGGAACGGGTAGTGGCCATTGAACAAGAAGTTTATCCTTCTCCCTGGTCCAAGAATGCCTTTATTAATGAGCTTATGGATAACGGGTTTGCTTCCTACTGGGTAGCGATGGTAGATGAGCAGGTAGTCGGTTACGCCGGGATCTGGACAATTATGGACGAAGCCCATCTTACCACTTTGGCTGTTTGCTGCCGGTGGCAGGAGCGTGGCGTGGGGAGCTTACTTCTGGAACACTTGCTTGTCAACGCAAAAACCTTAGGCGCAATGCGCATAACTTTAGAAGTAAGAGTTTCCAACAATAAGGCGCAGAAGCTTTACAAGAAGTACGGGTTTCTCTCTAGTGGGTTGCGACCAAACTATTATCATGATGAAGACGCACTAGTTATGTGGCTGGATAATTTGCCACCGCAATCGGGAAGCAAGAGTCTTGAGGGTCACCTGAAAATGGGGGAGAAAGATGTTTGAGAAGCTTTGTATCAAGTTTTGCCTGCACACACGTGCTGCCCGAATAGCCTTTTTTAGTTCTATATTTTTTATTACATCCATTACTGTGCTGGCAGCTCTTTATTTGTATGAGCCTCAAGCAATAATTCCGCCACCTGCCATCAGAAATTTTCAGGCCCAAGAATTGGCGGAGGAGTTCCGGCAAGAATTTGGTGTTACAGAGGGTGACGCGCTCTTTGCACTTGTGCGCACACATACGGTTTTTGGCGATGCAGTGCTTCAGCAGTACGTTTTTCTACGCCGTAAGCAAGGTAGTAATCGGACGATGACGGCTAGAGAAGCAGCGGCAGCTTTTGCCGAGGAGCAACAACGTTGGCAAGCAGTAGCGCCAAAACTGGCCGCCGCTTCAAGTCCTATGGTTAATGCTGTGGGCGAAGATCTGACAGAAGCACAGCAATTAGCAAAGGACGGACTCACGCGCTGGGCACCGCTGATTAATCAAAGCATGTTTAAGGCACGTTCCATGTTTCACGATTTAGCTAAAGTGCTACTGGCGGAAGAAAAGAGTGGCCAGTATTATGGTGATACCCGGCTTGGTCGTCTGCTGGAGAAGCGGGCGTCCAGATAGGAGTGAAAAGTGGTGAGACAAGTTCTGATTCTGGGTGTAGAGACGTCCTGTGATGAGACGGCCGCAGCTGTCGTGGCAGATGGAGAAATTATGCTCAGCAATATTATTGCCTCCCAGATCGAAGAACACCGGAAGTATGGCGGCGTGGTTCCGGAGATTGCCTCCCGCAAGCATCTGGAAATCGTAAACGAAGTGCTGGAAAAGGCGCTACTGGAGGCAGGCGTATGCTTTTCTGACATTACGGCTATTGCCGTTACGCACGGTCCTGGTTTGGTAGGTGCTTTGCTGGTTGGGGTAAACGCTGCTAAAACATTGGGGTACGCCTTGGGAAAGCCGGTGATAGCCGTAAATCACCTTCTCTCTCATGTGGCGGCAAATTATCTTGTCCACCGTGTGCCTTTCCCTGCCGTCTGTTTGGTAGTGTCCGGCGGACATACCAGTTTACTTCATCTTAACAGCCGTTCGGATGCGTCCCTTTTAGGTAGCAGCCGTGATGATGCCGCAGGGGAAGCCTTTGATAAGATTGCCAGAATCCTGGGGCTTGGGTATCCCGGCGGCCCCGCGGTGGAGCAAGCCGCTGCAGATGGGGATTCTCGCACATTTCAGTTTCCGCGGGCGTTTGCAAAACAGGACCATATTTTGGAATTTTCCTTTTCCGGCCTTAAATCTGCCGTTATTAATACGCTAAATGCCTTGAAGAAACAGGGTAAGGAGTATAGAACAGAGGATGTGGCCGCCAGCTTTCAACATGCTGTGGTGGAAATTTTAGTAGAAAAGACAATCTTGGCGGCTCGCATGACACGTGCTCGAACCGTGTTACTCGCCGGCGGGGTGGCGGCCAATAGTCTGCTTCGTCGGCTTTTATCAGAGGCGTTGCAGGCCGAGGGTTGTGTCCTGTTAAATCCGCCGCCGGTTTTGTGTACCGATAACGCAGCTATGGTGGCCGCTGCAGGTTTTGATCTGTATGTTCAGCAAAGATTTGCAGGACTCGACTTGAATGCTACGCCTGTTTTAGACAGAAACTGGCATTTGGGGTAAGAATGTTACTACGAAAAAATGGTAAATATATTATGTAAGCAAGCTGTGGATTCTGTGGATAAAATTTAACTTTGCGTTAACAAAGAGGGTTATTCTGTGGATAAGTTTGTGGATACTGTGGATTATTATTTGGAATTGCTTGGTAATGACGGGGGAATTGTTTAAAAAGGGCAGATTAAGAGCTGGTGAAGGTATTAACATAACTATTTTTCATAAAGCAAAACATTCTTTATTCGACAAACGCCGCAGGCTTACTAGTTCGAACTTCGACACGATTTTTCTGACGAAAGGTCTTTAACTATGGGAGAATAGCTGGGATCCTGCTTAGCTGAGGAGAAAAGAGTTTCAAGAAATTGTTCTTAGACATATATTAACTAGCGAGATAACGCGAAAGAGGGGTCGCTTTGCTGAAGGATATCAAACGAATCCATTTTATCGGTATCGGCGGGTATGGCATGAGCGCTCTGGCAAGAGTATTGCTTGACTTGGGCTATTATGTGAGTGGCTCAGACCAGAAGCAAAGTAAAATCACGGATAAACTGGCGCAGGAAGGCGCCGTCATTCATTTATGCCATGATGCTAAATATCTCAATGGTGCAGAGATGGTAGTTTATTCTACAGCGATACCGGCAGATAATCCTGAGCTCTTAGCAGCACACGCCTCCGGCGTGCAGCTTTGGCATCGTTCTGAACTGTTGGCTCAGTTTGTCAACGGACGCTTTGGTATTACGGTAGCCGGTACGCACGGAAAAACGACTACCACCTCCATGGTAGCGAAAGTAATGGCAAAAGGGCAGCTCGATCCCACCGCGTTTATTGGCGGTATTTTAGAGGATTTCGCCGGTAACTCCAGAATCGGCAAGTCTGAATATGTGGTAGCGGAAGCAGATGAAAGTGATAACTCTTTTTTACGTTATCGTCCTCGCATGGCTGTAGTTACCAATGTAGAGGCAGATCATATGGAGCACTATCAAGGAGATTTCAAGTTGTTATTGGCGGGCTATCGCGATTTTTTGGGGAATATTAGCGCTGAGGGATGTGCGATTCTATTTGCTGACGATAAATACCTAGGTGACATGCTTCCCACACATCTGCGGAAAATTATTACATATGGGTTACAGGAAGGTGATTATCGTGCCATTAACTTGGAGTCGAAAGGGTGGGGCACGAGTTTTACCGTTTTGTACCATAATCAGCCAATCGGAGAAATTCTCCTGCAGGTGCCGGGAGGTCATAATGTCGAAAACGCTTTGGCGGCGGTGGCAGTAGGCAGAGAACTGGGTATGCCTTTTGAGATTATTCAGGCTGGTTTAAGCGAATTTCGCGGCGCAAACAGGCGCTTTCAATTTTTGTTGGAACAGGACGGTATCCTGGTGGTAGATGATTACGCACATCACCCCACCGAAGTAAAAGTTACACTTAAGGCGGCCCGCTCTAACAAGCCCAAAAGGGTGATAGCCATTTTTCAGCCCCACCGCTACACACGCACTCAGTATTTTCTTGAAGATTTTGCCGAATCATTTAAAGATGCGGATAAAGTCTTTTTACAGAAGATATACGCCGCCAGCGAGAGCCCGCTCCCCGGTATTTCTTCAGCTACACTGGCGGAGAAGATCCGTTCCCACGGAGTTGATGTGGAACAGGTGGACGACGCCGCCTTGCTTGTGGAAAAAGTTTTGAGCATCGCTTGTTCCGGCGATTTGATTCTTACGATGGGAGCCGGAGATGTGACGGAATTGGGCCACACCATCGCCGACCGTCTTAGGGAAATGCTGGATAAAGGATAGTTATTTTAGAGGTAAAGCAACTCTGCGGTAATCGTTTCTCCTAATTTTAGCAGGCCACAGGAGTGGCGTGGCTCGCAGCGCCGATCGGTGGGAGAACCGGGATTAAACAGCAAGATGCCATGGATTGTTTCATGATACGGTTGGTGGCTATGTCCAAAAATTATACAGTCCACACGATCTTCTTTGAATGATTGCAATACACGCTGAGGCGTTTTTTGTTTGTCAGTACCGCCTTCGTCACCATGGGTCAGGCCGATACGATACCCGGCCAGTTCTAGAATCCTTTTTCGGCCTAGGCGGTTGTGCAATGCCCGGGAGTCCATGTTGCCGGCTACTGCTTCCACTGGCGCAATTGCCGCCAATTCATTTAGGACATACTCTTCTGCCACGTCGCCTGCATGCAGAATCAGCTCCACGCCTGCAAACAGAGTGAAGAGCTCAGGGGGCAACTGCCTGGAACGTACCGGAATGTGTGTGTCACTGATGACGCCAATTCGCATGGTTACGCCTCCGAAGAAGATAAATGGTTCTCTTCGCTGCCAATTATTGGGAGCGGATTTTTTCTTTAAGTTCATCAATTTTGTCTAACAGGTCCAGGATAATGGCTGCACCGGTTAAGTTGACACCGAGGCAGCTGCGCAGGCGAAAAATTTTATCGAGCCGCTCTGCCTGACGGGTGTGGATCATGTCATTTTCTATCTCCACAAGCCCCAGTGTCACTAAGCGCTCCAACAGTTCGGGGTGATAGTCCAGCGTCTTAATGCTAATCCAGCCATCACCAGATGTGTCCCTTTGCACTTGTATCCAGTAGCGCTTCATCTAGGACACCTCCTTTGCCGTTTGAATCTCTGCCAGTTTGCGCCAGAGGGTCAGTTCCTCTTCGCTAGGTTGTCGGGGTAGATCAATGACAACGCTGAGATATTGATCCCCTCGGCTGCCGTCTTTTCTCGGCAACCCTTTGCCGCGTAAACGGAGTTTTTTGCCGGCTCGCGCTCCAGCCGGGACAGTAACTTGAACTGTTCCGTCCAGCGTGGCAGCACTCACTTTAGCTCCTAAAACGGCCTGCCATGGTGCAATCACCAGTTCTGACTCCAAGTCATCTCCGGTTACTTTGTAGCTGGAGTGAGGAAGAATGTGGATTTTAAGATACAGGTCGCCCCTCCCGCCTTCCTCGCCGCCACCTTGGCCGCGCAGGCGAATTTTTGTGCCGTCCCCCGTGCCAGGCGGAATTTTCACCGTCAGTGTCCTGGGGGTCTGCATTTGTCCGCTGCCGGCGCAAACGGGGCAAAACTGTCTGCCGCTGATGCCGCTCCCGCCGCAGCGCGTACAAAGATCAGACACGTTTAGCTGGATAGTTTTTTCCCCGCCTCGGTACGCCTCTTCCAATGTTAGCGCCAGCTCTGCTTCTACGTCCTGCCCCCGGCGAGGAGCACGGTGAAAGCGCTGTTCTCTCGCGGAGGCAGAATTTCCTGGGCGAAAGCCACCAAATAGTACATCAAAAAAATCACTAAAGCCACTCGTCGCCTCGTTTGTGGAGTAGTACATGCCTTCCATATCAGGCCGGAATTCTTCGCCGGCCTGATAGCTATTTCCTAGATTGTCATATTTTTGGCGCTTTTCCTGATCGATTAGCACTTCGTATGCTTCATTTATCTGTTTGAATTTCTTCTCCGCCGCCTCTTTCTCGTCGGCAGGATGCAGGTCGGGATGAAACTTTCGGGCAAGCTTACGGTACGCGGTTTTAATTTCTTTTTCACTCGCATTTTTGGTAACGCCTAAGACCTCATAATAGTCTTGAAATTTGACACCCATTATTCACCCCGCCGTTTCCATTAATTTTCTCTAAACTCTGCGTCGCGCTTATTTTTGTCTTCCGCCAGAAAGATGATCAGCATTTTCTATTATTTGTGCAAGCTCCGTTTTCGCAAAATTGATGGACCGGCTGAGGCTGATAGTCTGTTCCTTGCCGGTGCTCTTATCTTTGGCTGAGAGATTAAGAATCCCGTTGGCATCCAGCTCAAAAGTTATTTCGATCATCTGCGGGCTCTTGCGAAGAGTAGGTGTGATTCCTGCAAGTTTAAGCTGCCCGAGCAGGCGATCGTCTTTAGCTAGCTCTGGTTGACCCTGGAGAAGCTGGAAGCTGAGTGCAGACTGGCTATCTTCTGCTGTGGAATAAAGCTGGGTGCGGCGGGTGGGAATGGCGGTATTTTGCTCAAATACTTTGCTGATTAGGCCGCTCTCGGCTTCCAGTTCCAGGGGAAACGGGGTTATATCTAGCAGCATCGGCTCTTTTAGCTCGCCTGTTAATATTCCGGCTTGGCAGGCAGCTCCTAGAGCCACCGCTTCATCGGGGTTTACGCCACGCTTTATTTGCCGTTTCCCGATAGTCTTTTGCACAAGTTCCTGCACCGCCGGAATTCTCGTAGAACCGCCTACTAAAAGCACCTCGTCCACTTCGGCTGCAGTGATTTTGGCCTCGGCCAGCGCCGCTTCTAGTGGAGCGCGGCATCTCTCCAGCAGCTGAGCAGTTAACTCATTAAACTGGGCACGTCCTAGTTTGACGTCAAGGTGTTTGGGGCCGGCAGCGTCGGCGCAGATAAAGGGCAGACTTATTTGCGTCTCAAGAACTGTGGAAAGCTCAACCTTTGCTCTTTCTGCCGCTTCTCTCAGGCGCTGTAGCGCCTGCTTGTTATTGCTTAGGTTAATGGCGTGCCGTTTTTCAAATTCGGCGGCCAGCCAGTCGGCCACTTCTTTGTCAAAGTTGTCGCCACCAAGATGGGTATCGCCGGCTGTGGCGCGTACTTCAAGCAGTTCATCGCTTATATCCAGTACGGAAACGTCAAGCGTTCCACCGCCCAAGTCGAAGATCAGGATAGTTTCACTCTTTTTTCTGTTCAAGCCGTAAGCAAGTGCGGCGGCGGTAGGTTCGTTAATAATCCTAAGCACATTAAGGCCTGCAATTTGTGCGGCATCCATAGTGCCGCGCCGCTGGGAGTCATTAAAGCATGCCGGCACACTAATTACCACATCATGAACTGTTTCGCCCAGGTAGGAAGAGGCATCGTCCGCCAGTTTGCGCAACACCATCGCAGACAGCTCTTCAGGGGAATAAAGCTCATCGTCAATCTCAAAACGCACCGCATGATTAGCGGCTGAAACAACACTGTAAGGAACAAGCTCAATCTCTGCCGCCACCTCTCTGCAGCTGCGCCCGATAAAGCGTTTTAGCGAGTAGAGCGTCCGCTCCGGGTTTAATGTTCCTTGGCGTTTGGCAAGCTGACCGACCAAGCGTTCTTTCTCCTGGAATGCTACCACTGAAGGGGTCGTCCGCATACCTTCCGCATTAGCAATCACCACCAAATGGCCACCTTCCAGGACGGCCATCACGGAATTTGTTGTGCCAAGATCAATCCCGATTGCTTTTGCCATCCTCTATCCCTCCGTTCTGCCTTCTATTTGCAATTATAACCAATCTGAGGAGCAGAAAAACTTAGCAAAATATTAAAAAGTGAGGGAGATGGTACTTCTTAATAGATTATTACAGATGCGGTTCTAGCCGGACAGGTGCAGGAAATCAAGCTTTTGTCCGCGAATCCATCTGCCTTAAATATTACTGAGAGATTAGGTGAATGGCTATGGGCGACAAAGGTGTGGCTCAATATTTTAATTTTCTTTCCCGTAAGCTTGGCATAGCGGGAGTCACCTATACTGAGGAGCTGACGTCTCAGCTAATAAACACGGTGGAGGCATTAGTATATATTCTGAGTGAGGACAACAAAATTGTCGTCTTTAACCCTGCCTGTGAACGGCTAAGTGGCTATAAGAAGCAGGAAGTTTTGGGCAAGAGGTATGAGATGTTAGTGCCGGCAGAGGAAGTTGAGAGGGTGGCGCAGGGAGTCAGCGTAGTATTTTCAGACAATAGAACATGGCAAGATGAAATCGAGTGGTTCACCAAAGACGGCAAGCGTCGACTTATTGCGTGGTCCAAGACCCGTTTCACTGAAAAAAATGGTTTCGCCAGATATTTGCTTGCTACCGGGTTGGATGTAACTGAAGAGCGGTTGCGGGAAAAGCGCCGGTCACTAAGTCTGGAAATTTTTGCTACAATAGGCAGTACAATTAATCATGATGGGGTTCTGGAACAAATCCTAGAACTTCTCCGGGATTACTTTCAATGCGATGCCGCAGGGATTCGCTTGCGCAAGGGGGGGGATTACCCCTATATTAAGACGAGCGGTTTTCCGGCAGGCTTTGTCAGTGAAGACACAATGCTTTGCTCTCCGCGTCCTAATGGTCAAAGCAGCATAACTGAAGAGAGTGCTGCGCTGGAGTGCATTTGCGGTCGGGTTATTTGCGGGGATTTAGATCTTTATCTGTCTTCCATAGCCGGGCAGGGAGGGTTTTTTACAGGTAATATTAACGAACTAACGTCTCTCTTAGCTAAAAACAAGTTCCCCTTTACAATTCGCAATTACTGCGGTCAAAGCGGATTTTCCTCCATTGTTTGGCTCCCGCTCCGTTTTAGAGGGGAGACGGTGGGTCTGCTACAGCTCAATGATCGTGCCCCGGACAAATTTACAAGTGAAGAAGTGGAATTTTTAAGTATCGTTGCCCAAAACATTGGCGGCGCCTTAGTTCGTTTCAATTCCGAACAACGCAGTAAGGGCGAGTCAGTTTTAGTCACGCTGCTCGAAAAATCCAGGGAAGGATTTTTTGTCTCCAGCCATGAAGGCAGCATTAGCTTTTATAGCAAGGCTATGGAGCAGATTTGTGGCTATACGAAGGACCAGGTTGCGGAGCATGGTTGGTTTTATCTAGTCTTTCCCTACGAGGAAGAGCGTAGGCAGGCCGTACAGAAAGCTCGCTTAGTTATGGCAGGAAAACTTGAATTTGTGGAATTTGAGATTACCCGTAAAGACGGGGAAAAAAATTGGGTGAGATTCTCCGTGACTCCTTTGGAGATTGCCAGGAAGCAATATACGCTAACTACGCTCAGTGAAATGGCTAAATCAGCACCGATAAAGACAGGAAGCCTTCCGATTCTCAATTGAAAAGGAGGGTTTTTTGTTGTGCAGGTGCGATAGAGGGCGAAACGTTTTCCTTATTGCGTTCCGCAAAAAAAAGGAGTACCATGAAAAGCAGTGGGGTTTCTGATTATGTCTTGGATTTAAAGTAACCGATGGAGAAGGTGCGATTAAGAAAACATTAATAATTATGTCAGTCGTTGTGTTGCTTCTGGCCGCGCTGGCAGTCTCTCGTGGCGGAAGTGCTCTGCTTGGACAGGGCGCGCTGTCTGGTTTGCAGATGTTTGTCAGCGTTCTGCCGCTCTTGTTGGCTGCCTTTGCCCTCAGCGGCTTAGTACAAGTTCTGATAGATCAGCAAAAAGTTTACCGTTTACTAGGCAAAGGGTCCGGCTTCAAGGGTATCCTGCTTGCTGCTGCCATAGGCGGGATTATCCCCGGCGGACCGTATGTTTATTACCCTATAGCAGCATCCCTGGCAACTGCCGGGGCGGAGGCTCCTGCCATTATGGCTTTTGTGGTGGGTAAGAGCCTCTGGGATGTATCTCGCATGCCGATGGAGGTGGCAATCATGGGAGGCCATATTGCTTTTGCTCGCTACGTGGTGACCTTTGCTTTCCCCGTTCTCATCGGACTGCTGACTAAATGGCTCTATCCGGGATTAGCACAGCAACTTCTGCCGGCAGCCAGAAAAGAAGGAGAGGTGTAATGGCAGGAACAGTTTGGATGCTTGTCTTCCTAGTGGTGGCGCTTTTTCTTGTTGCCATGAAGCGTAAAGATGATAGCCATAAAAAAGGCATTAAAATTGGCGCAAAGATGTTCTACAGTTATTTGCCGGTGTTGGTTCTGGCTTTTTTAGCTGCGGGCCTGCTAGAGGTAGTGCTTCCCGCAGCTCTGGTGCAATACTGGCTTGGCGCGGAGGCCGGTTGGCGAGGCATTCTCATCGGCAGTATCGCCGGTATGTTAGTGGCTGCCGGCCCATATGTCTCGTTTCCCATCTTTGCCTCCATCGCGCATAGTGGTGCAGGTATAGGTACCACTGTGGCGCTGCTCACCAGTTGGAGCGTAATGTCTTTATCCAAACTTCCTTTTGAAACAGCCCTTTTGGGCCCGCGTTTTACCCTTGCCCGCTTTAGCTTAGTTCTGCTAATTCCTGTAATCGCAGGGTTTCTGGCACAATTTCTTTTTGCCGGTATCATCTGAAATTATCTTTATTATAAAACCATTCTTTCAATCCTTTCAAGATAGCTCCAGTACTAGCTGGGTTCTGGTGCTTTAATTAACGTGGGCAAGATAGGCATTTTCATTTAAGTAAGTTTTTTAGAAGCTTTGAGAGAGAGGGAAGTTCTATGAAATATTTTGATTTTAGTAATCTGCGCGGTGATATTTTTGGGGGGCTCACCGCCGGAATCGTCGCATTGCCATTGGCGCTTGCTTTTGGGGAGGCCTCGGGCGCAGGTCCCATGGCAGGTCTTTGGGGTGCAATCTTCGTCGGCTTTTTCGCCGCGCTTTTTGGGGGTACAGGCTCGCAGGTTTCCGGCCCCACGGGTCCCATGGTCGTAGTTTTTGCAGGTATCTACGGGAAGCTTGCCGGTGATCCTGTTCTAATATTCAGTGCCGTATTTTTTGCAGGTCTGCTGCAGATTGTCTTAGGATTATTGAAAGTTGGCAAATATATTAGCCTCGTTCCATACCCTGTAGTCTCCGGATTTATGAGTGGCGTCGGTTGTATCATTATCGCGCTGCAATTTTCGCGACTTTTTGGTCATGAACCGCTTTCCGGCGGCACTCTTCCTGCTCTTTCAGCGATTCCCGGGGCGATTGCAAGTCCAGTCTTTCCTGCTTTGCTTGTAGGTCTAATTGCACTGGCAATTGTATTTTTCTGGCCGAAGGCATGGGTTAAATGGTTTCCCGGTCCCCTGGCGGCTCTCTTGATTGGCACAGTTGTCAGCCGTTTTGTTCCAGGTGCACCTATTCTTGGCGACATTCCCACCGGCTTTCCGCAAATTCATTTGCCCACTTTATCCTTTCCATTCATGCTTATTGTTTTTGAATCGATAATTATTCTTGCCGTGCTCGGAGGGATTGACAGCCTTCTGACTTCATTAGTTGCCGATAATATGACGCGGACGCGCCACCACTCCAATCAAGAGTTGATTGGACAGGGCATCGGTAACGCTTTTGCGGGTATTTTTGGCGGAGTGCCTGGTGCCGGCGCAACGATGCGTACCGTTGTGAATATTCATAATGGCGGGCGCACGAGACTGTCAGGCATGACTCATTCACTTGTTTTAATAGCTATTGTGCTTGCATTTGGACCGCTGGCCGGAAAAATACCCCACGCCGTTCTCGCAGGTATTCTCATCAAAGTAGGTTATGACATTGTTGATAAATATTTTTTGCAGCGAGCCGGACATTCACCGCGTTGGGATCTATTTTTAATGTTGCTCGTCCTTGGGCTGACTGTGTTTGTAGACCTGATTACTGCCGTGCTTGTTGGTGCTCTTTTGTCTGCGATTTTGTTCGTTAAGCGAATGGCAGATTTCCAACTTACTCAATTTTGTGCTGCTAACTCCAGTCACAGCGATCCAAAAGTTAGAGCACTGCTTGAAGTTGCCTGCTCATGCGTGACTTTGCTCGAATTTAACGGCCCATTGAGTTTTGCTGTAATCGCCGATTTTGAGCAGATGATGCGCGAACGCTTAAAAGATGACAAGGAGTTCATCATTCTCGACTTTTCCAATATGCCACAGATTGATTTGTCTGCCACGCGGGCTGTGGAGACAATTATCTTTGATGCGCTTGCAAAAGGGAAAAGAGTGTATTTGGCAGGGATGAGCCCTAAGGTGATAAGTGTGATCAGATCTTTCTGTGACCAACAGTGTATTTCAGACGCGATGTGTTTTGAGACAGCGGTGGAGGCGCTGGAAACGGTCATCTCTTCCCGGGAGGAACTCTGCTGCTTGCAGCATGCCGCCACTTCCCGGTCAGAAATAATAAATAGTTAATTTCATGAGCTTTTAGTCATTTGCGGTAAAATAATAGCTGAAGCAGGGATAATGACCGGAAAAGCGAATAAAAGAAAAAAAATGCCTTGGAGGCTCACATGATTGACCAAGAAAAAATTCAGGTTGCTGTGCGGATGATTCTGGAAGCTATTGGTGAAGACCCGGAGCGGGAGGGCTTAAAAGATACGCCTTCGCGAGTGGCGAAAATGTATGCGGAAGTATTTTCTGGATTGCACTGCGACCCTTGTGACCATTTGGAAACCTGTTTTTATGAGGAACGGCATGATGAAATGGTGCTAATCAAAGACATTAGTATCTATTCCATGTGCGAACATCACCTGCTGCCTTTTTACGGTAAAGCTCATGTGGCCTACATTCCCAATCCCGCCAAAATCACCGGATTGAGTAAAATGGTGCGTGTAGTGGAGACGTTGGCTCGCCGTCCGCAGTTGCAGGAGCGGCTTACCACTCAAATTGCCGATACGATCATGAAAAAGTTGGAAAGTAAGGGAGTAGTGGTGGTGATCGAAGCAGAGCATCTGTGTATGACAATTCGCGGTGTAAAGAAGCCTGGTTCAACCACAGTCACCTCTGCGGTGCGCGGTATTTTTCGGACTAATCATTTGACGCGGGCAGAAGCCTTCTCGCTCATCAAAGGCAATTCGTAATGGAAGTAGTGCAAAAGTTGCTCCAGGATCCCGATTATCTGTACTATTTGTCGCTTACTAAAAATTATGAGAGCGGCAGGCGTTATTGCTGCCACAACTTTAGCCATTTGCTCGATGTGGCCCGGATTGCTTGGATTCTTTGTTTGGAGCGCCAAATTAAGCTTTCTCGTCCCGTAGTGTATGCCGCGGCGCTGTTGCACGACATTGGGCGGTTTGCTCAGCATGAAGATGAAAGCATTGATCATGCCGCAGAAAGTGCTTCGTTGGCAGAGCCTCTCCTTACCAGGCACGGTTTTTCCGCGGCCGAAACTAAGCTTATCCTGCAGGCCATCCTTGTCCACCGTCAGACGCCTGAGACGGTAACCGATTTGCTTGGTGCGGTGCTGGCTGAAGCAGATGACCTGTCCCGCCTTTGCTATAACTGTTCCGCCCAGGCGGGCTGCTACAAAGCAAAAAGGATGCCGACTTTAAATGGCATCCAGTACTGATTGCGGAGGAATTATGCAACATAGACTTACCCTTAAAGGCAGAACGTATGATTTAGCGGGAAACACGCTGATTATGGGTATCTTGAATGTCACCCCGGACTCTTTTTCTGATGGTGGCCTTTACTTTGACACTGGGCGTGCAGTGGAACATGCTTTGCGCATGGTGGAAGAAGGTGCCCAGATCATCGACATTGGCGGCGAATCCACCCGTCCCGGGTACAGGCCGCTCACAGGCAATGAAGAACGGGCGCGGGTTATACCGGTGATCCGTGCCGTCTGCAGCGCGACTGAGGTGCCTGTTTCGGTTGATACAGCTAAGGCAGAAGTGGCTGCAGCCGCTCTAGATGTGGGGGCGGCTATGTTAAATGATGTGTGGGGCGGTCAGAAAGACAATGGGCTGCTCAAGCTGGCGGCTGCTGCCAATGTTCCGATCTGTTTAATGCATAACCGCGAAGAAGCGGTGTATCGGGACTTAATTGCAGAGATTAAAGCTGACCTGCTAAAGAGCGTGGCTTTGGCGGTGGAGAGCGGCGTTAGCAAAGAGAAGATTATTTTAGATCCCGGCATTGGTTTTGCTAAAACAGTGGACCATAATTTGCAGGTGCTAAAATATTTGCATGAATATACCACGCTGGGTCATCCTCTGCTTTTAGGTACCTCACGTAAATCATTTATCGGAAAAGTACTGGATTTGCCGGTGGAACAGCGGGAGGAAGGGACTGCTGCCACAGTGGCATATGGCATTTGTCGCGGCGTCAGCATCGTCCGCGTTCATAATGTGCAATACATGAGCCGAGTAGCGCGTATGACAGACGCCATGCTCCGGGGTGGGTGCTGAAATGGATAAAATTATCTTAGAAAATATGCAATTTTACGGTTATCATGGTGTCCTGGCCGAAGAAAAACGTCTGGGGCAGCGTTTTACTGTTAGTCTCGTTGTGTATACAGATATCAGAGCTGCTGCCCAAAATGATGATTTGGCTAAAGCCATCAATTATGCAGAGTGCTATGCTGCCGTCAAAAAGATCATGGAAGGCACACCGGTTAAGCTCTTGGAAACATTGGCGGAAAGCATCGCCGCCGATATTCTCTCCCTAGGAGCACTTGCTGTGCAAGTAACCGTGAAAAAATTGCATCCCCCCATCTCCGGGCAGCTTGATTTTGCCGCAGTGACGATTGAAAGGAGCCTCCTCTAATGGCTTGCGCTTTCCTTGGCTTGGGCAGCAACATGGGTGACCGTCAAAGAGAACTGGATTTCGCCCTGGAAACGCTGCGCAATCATGCTGACATCACGCTCATTAAGGCAGCCCCCATACTAGAGACTGACCCGGTCGGCTATTTGGAGCAAGCTAAATTTTTGAACACTGTAGTGGAAATCGAAACTGCTTTGGAGCCAGCCTTGCTCCTTGCAGCCTTGCAGCAGATTGAAGACGACGCCGGTCGCGTCCGTACTGTTTGCTGGGGCCCGCGAACACTAGATATTGACATTCTTCTCTATGATAATTTGGTGCTATCCGAACCGAATTTAATCATTCCCCACCCTCAGCTGCGTCAACGGGAATTTGTGCTTGTCCCTTTGGCACACCTTGCACCGAATCTGCCAGTTCCGCCGGATAACCGCACCGTCCGGGAACTCCTGGACCAATACCAGCAAAGCAGGTGACTTGATGCTGCTCATGGTTGACAACTATGACTCTTTCACATATAACTTGGTTCAGTTCCTAGGCGAACTTGGTGCCGACATCCGCGTTTTCCGCAACAAAAGCATTGCCCCTGAAGAAGTGGCTAAATTGAATCCCGCTCACATTATCATCTCCCCGGGGCCATGTACACCAAATGAAGCCGGAGTTTCCATGGAGATTATCCGTCGTTACTCCGGAAAAATCCCCATCCTAGGCATCTGCCTCGGTCATCAAAGCTTAGGGCAAGTCTTTGGCGGTCAGGTTATTCGGGCGTTACGGCCTGTGCACGGTAAAAACTCGCTGATCTACCACGGCGGCTGCGGCGTCTTCGCCGGCCTGCCCGCACCTTTTTCCGCGACCCGCTATCACTCCTTAGTGGTTGAGAGAGAAACCCTTCCTGATTGCCTGGAAATTACGGCTGAAACCAAGGAAGGTGAAATTATGGGGTTGCGACATAAGCATATTGCTTATCTGGAAGGCGTGCAGTTTCATCCCGAAGCCATTCTCACAGAACACGGCCTGAGTCTGCTGGCTAACTTCCTGCGCTATAAGCTCAGCAGGAAGGAGGAATCGTTATGTCTTGTCTAAAACCGTTGGTGGAGGAAATTACGCTAGACTGCCCGCCAGACCAGCTCTTTGCTGCTTTTATCAACGACCCGTATCCTTTCTGGCTCGACAGCAGCCTGCCCGGCGGGGAAATGGGTCGCTGGTCGTTTATGGGCAGCAATCCTTTTATGCTCTTGAAGACATATGCTCGCCGGATTGTGCTTGAAGAGGAGGGCATTACCCGTTCCTTTTCCGCCAACCCTTTTGAGGTGCTGCGGCAATGTTTGCAGCGCTTCAGCTTGGAGCGCGGCGACTTGCATATTCCTTTTTTGGGTGGTGCCGTAGGTTTTTTTTCCTACGATTTGGGCCGTATGGTGGAAAACTTGCCTGAACAGACTGAGGATGATTTAAACGTCCCGGATGTTTATCTGGGTTTTTATCATGCTTTCGTCGCCATCGACCATACAGAAAACCGCGCTTTTCTTGTCGCTTCCGGCCATCCTCTCCAGGGAGAGGAAGCGGCTGCCAAGGCGTCGGTTGGACTGGTCAGCTTGCGGAAAAAAATGCGGCAGCAGCTAATTCTGCCGGACCCTTGGTCCGAGCCGGAGATTGCTGCTGCCGACATTCAAACATTTTTCAGCTCCCATGCTTATGGAGAAGCGGTGGAGCGTATCCGCGACTATATTATCGCCGGCGACATCTACCAGGCAAATATGACGCAACGTTTTGATGCGCCTCTGCGCATGCCGCCCTTTCAGCTCTACCGTCGCCTGCGCCAAGTTAACCCGGCACCGTTTGCCGCCTATCTAGACTGCGGCCATGATTTGCGCGTACTCTGCTCTTCGCCGGAGCGGTTTGTGCGCTTAGCAGATAATGTGGTGGAAACTCGTCCCATTAAAGGCACACGTCCCCGCGGCAAAACGCCGGAAGAAGATAGTGCTTTTGGAGAAGAGCTGCTGGCCAGCGAAAAAGATCGAGCTGAACTTGTGATGATTATTGATTTGGAACGAAACGATTTAGGTCGCGTCTGTGCCTATGGCACAGTAAGCGTGCCGGAGCTTATAGCGCTAGAAAAATACGCCACCGTCTTTCACCTTGTTTCCACCGTGCGCGGCCAATTAGCCCCCGGCAAGGATACGGTTGATCTGCTTAAGGCAATTTTTCCCGGCGGCTCCATCACCGGTGCGCCAAAAATTCGCGCTATGGAGATTATCGAAGAAGTCGAACCGGTTCGCCGCGGCGTTTACACCGGTTCTATTGGTTACATAGGCTTTGATGGGCGCGCCGATTTAAATATTGTGATCCGCACTTTCATTAACAAAGGGGATAAGCTTCATCTTCAGGTGGGCGGTGGGATCGTCTACGATTCCGAGCCCCTGCTGGAATACGAGGAAACTCTCCACAAAGCAAAAGCCCTCCTTAAAAGTCTGGGGGTAAACCGCTTTCCGGAGGTGTAACATGACTGATTATTCTTTTTTGAACGGAACTCTTACGTCCTCTAGCTCTGCTCAGATTTCCGTCACAGATCGCTCCTATCTTTTTGGGGACGGTCTTTTTGAAACCATCCTTGTGCAAAACAGCAAACCGCTCTACCTCAGTGAACACCTTAACCGCCTTCGACAGTCGTCCTCTTTCTTTGCTTATGACCTGCCCTCAGCAGAAGAGCTGGCAGGAGCCATGCAGGCTGTTATCGACGCAAATGCTCTTGAAAGCGGCTCCATGCGGCTTACCGTCTCTCCCAGAGAAAGCCAAGGACTGCTGGCTAAAATAAACAGCCCACTCAATATCTTGATTACCATCCGCCGCGGTCGACCATACAGGGAAGAACTTTATGAACAGGGCTTTGTGGTTATCATCGCCCAAACTACCCGCAGAAACGAGCACTCCCCACTATCCCGCCATAAAACCACCAATTTTGCAGACAGTATCCTTGCTAAGCGAGAAGCTAAGCTTTGCGGAAGTGATGAGGCTATTCTCTTAAATGCCGCCGGCAGGCTGACTGAAGCTGCGGTTGCTAACCTGTTTCTGGTTATAAATGGCGCAGTGCTTACGCCTCCTGTTGCAGATGGTGTGCTTCCCGGTATTATCCGAGAAAAAGTTTTGGGATTGTGTTCTGACTTAAATATCCCAGCCAGGGAACAAACCCTGACCCCTAAAGATATAGAGGAAGCCGAGGAGGCTTTTCTCACAAATTCCCTCTTGGGTGTTATGCCAGTCAGAAAAATTCAGAATGTTAATTTTATAGCTAAAGTCACGCGGCGGATAGCGGCTGTTTTAGAAATGAAGAACAAATGAGAGGAGAGAAAAAATGTTATCTTTTCTGATGAACGAAAGGCAGCAAAAACTGCAGGAGGAGACCAGAGCCTTTGTTAAGAGCGTAGATAAACAACTGATTTTAGATATGGATGCGGAACGCGTTACCTATCCGGCAGATTACATGCGCGCCTTGGCAGACGTCAAACTGTTTGGGTTGCGCTTTCCACCGGAGTATGGCGGACGGGGGTACGGGTGGAGCGAAGAAGTAGTTGCGTTGGAGGAGATCGGCTATTTAGGTACTTCATTGGCTTGTCTTTATTCCTTGCCCTCGATAGTGGGGGAAGCCATCCACCTTTTCGGCACTACAGACCAAAAAGAAAAGTATTTAAAAGCCACTCTTGAAGGGCGGAAATTTACAGCCGAAGCACTCACCGAACCGCGCGGAGGTTCAGATTTTTTTGGTGCCACCACCACAGCAGAGAAGGTGGACGGCGGCTACATACTTAACGGACAGAAACGCTTTGTCGTCGGTGCCGAAGGAGCTGACTATTTTCTTGTCTATGCTAAGACGGCTGAAAATGCCAAGCCTCAGCAAAGCATCAGCGCTTTCCTCGTTGATCGGGGTGCGGGCGTTGAAGTGAAGCATATCTACGGCTTGATGGGTACGCGTGGTGGCGGAGCCGGACGCTTGGTTTTTAAAGATGTCTTTGTCCCCACGGCAAACTTGATCGGAGCGGAAAATGACGCCGGTAGTATTTTTTATCGGATGATGATCCCGGAGAGGCTCACTAGTGCCGCCGGTGCTTTGGGGATGGGGCAAGCGGCCTTGGATGTGGCTCTTAAATATAGCCGTAAACGCAAAGCCTTTGGGCAGCCGATTAAAAATTTTCAAGCCGTTAGTTTCAAAGTGGCTGAGTGTATTACGCAATTGGATGCAGCCCGCGCCCTGATCTATGCCACAGCCTGCTGCATTGATGCTGACAGTCCTGCGGCATTGCAGCGCCGTATGGTTTCTCAGGCAAAAAAGTTTTGCACAGAAACTGCCTGGACAGTAGTTAATCACGCCATGCAAATTTTGGGGGGTATCGGCTATACTAACGTCTACCCTGTGGAACGCTTTTTGCGGGATATCCGCTTGATAATGATTTGGACAGGAACCAACGAAATCATGGACCTCATTATTCAGCATGAATACTACAAAGAAAGAGAACAAGGTCCTGCCGGACGCGACATCGAAGCCGATGCTCCAGAAGCGGATAATGAGGAAGAAAAAATCTACGAGTAAAATTGAAAAAATTTCACCAAAAAATTCAGAATATTGTTGCAATTGCATTTATTCTCTGCTATAGTAAGAGCAGGGAAACAAAAGCAAGGCTTTTAGCCTTTAAATATACCTTCCCTCTAAGATGGATCGTGCCCCTCCCTGCACGGTTCATTTTTTTTGTCAGTTTTTAGAAGCCAATATTTCTTATCTTTTTTGCCCGTGATTAAGTAAAGCAACAACCAATGCAGTTTTTGAAAATTCTCCCTTGCTAATAAAGCGCATATAATCTTCTTTTCCTAATAGTTGTCTGGTAATGTCAGGGAGTGAAAGCCCTTTTAGTTGCAATGCCCTTGCTTTTTCCTCCAAGGCTTCAATATGGAGTAACTTGCGGGTTAATACCTCCGGTCCTTTTTGCAACGGGCCACGGTGACTGCAGAATAAGGTTGAAAAATCCAAAGCTGCCAGTTTTTTCAGCGTTTCTTTCATTCTTGGCAGATTTTCGTTTTTATATAGGTAAAAAATTCTCTCTCCGACATATAGATCGCCGGTGAACAGCCAGCCTTCCTTTTCTTCATACAGACAGAGATGATCTTCGGAGTGCCCTGGCGAGGCAATAACTTGGAAAGCATGTTTTTCGGTTTCAATAACTTCACCAATTATTTGGCTCTGGCCTGCTGCAGGAGTACCCCAGACAAAACGCCGGTAGTACGGAATCACCGGAGGGGAAGCAAGGTAATTTATAGCGGACTGATGCACATGGGGAGTAATTCCCAATTTATTAAACAGATCAACATTCCCGGCGTGGTCTTCATGCCCATGGGTAAAGACGGCTTGACGAGGCTGGTGTTCTTGATAAACCGCATCTAGTTTAGCTTTGAAGTATGGAGAACCGCCTTCCACAGCCAACCCGTCTGCAATGAAGCTACAGGTTGTCCGAAGCGTTCGGCCTAGCATGGTCCGACCCATTTTAATACAGGTTACCCCTTGGCTGGCAGATACCTGAAACATCAACCCCACATCCTTTTAAACGGAAAATTTTGAATATGTAAAATTAATTATAGCATAAGCAATGCCATTTGCGTGCAGAGGGTAAAGTTAAATGCTAAAAAATTTCAAAAATGCGAATATTGCTGAAGGAAAAAGAAATTCTTTGTCTAACTGTCTACTGCATATTGGAGGTTAGATGTTGGAGGTTAGAGGTTAGACATTCATGCACCCATAAAGACGGGGGCACCATCAGAAGGATGAAAATGCGTCTCAGTTAGCCCTCACCCTAGCCCTCTCCCATTGCTAGAGGTCGGAGGTTAGATGTCAGACTCGTTTGAATCGGCGGAATAGCCGATTCACTGACACACCAAGGGGAGAGGGGAATTGCTGGGATAGGAGAAGGGAATACTTATGCCCAAGCCCGTACCATGTAGGGGCGGGTTTCAAACCCGCCCAAGCAGATGGTAGCGAGAATTACTGTTCATAGCTGCGAAAACGTGCGAGCGTTGCATCTGGGGAAGGCTACATCGGCTAGAATGCTTCGATGTTGCATCCCCAGTGTCAAGTGTGTCTCTAGATCAGCCCTCCAACGGAGGGGGATAATGAATAGAGTGCGGCGACAATAAAAGGATTTCCGGGACAGGCTGTCGAATAACTATCAGCATGTTGGAAGGTCACTATCCGTTTTTAGGATAGGTGATATGAAGGCCTGTAAGCGAAAATAAAAAAGGGGGAATTTAGATTGAAGAAGATTTTAATTGGATTATTAGTTCTGACCTTGCTGTCGGGCGCTCTGCTAAGCGGTTGTGGCCCAAGGGCAGAAAATCGCGTGCCGGAGCCAGTCAATGATTTAATCATTGCCATCGGTGCGGAGCCTGAGAATCTTGATCCGTTGAAGATGATGTCTTCTCCGGCGGCAACCATTTCAGAACATATGATTGAAAGACTGATTTATTTAGATGTGGACGGTACGCTACAGCCTAGCTTGGCTGAATCCTGGGTACCTACAGAAGATGGTTTAGCTTGGGACTTGAAGCTTCGCGAAGGCGTACTGTTCCATGACGGCACGCCGTTCAACGCTGAAGCAGTTAAGTTTAATCTGGATCGCTTTTTAGGCTTTACTGACCCGGACAATAAAGCGGTGTTTGCGTTTTTGCTAAACGAAGTCAGAGAAGTTGAAGTCGTGGAAGAGTATCTGGTGAGAATCCACCTGAACAGGCCTTTTGCGCCGATTGCTTCTCACTTATCTCACTCCTTTGTGGGTATGCACAGTCCTGCTTCCCTGCAAGCTCTGGCTGACGGAGTATTTGTGGAAGCGCCGGTAGGTACCGGTCCGTTCAAGTTTGGCTCCTGGGAGCGTGGTCAGCAATTCGTCATGACCAAGAATGAAACTTATTGGGGCGGTGCACCCCGGCTCGCTTCCGTCACTTTTAAGTTTGTACCGGAAGCAGGGTCACGTGTAATGATGTTGGAAGCCGGTGAGGTGCATGCCATCTCCGCCGTTCCGCCCACTGAGATTGCCCGACTGGAAGGCGTGGCAGATATTGAAGTGGTGCGTCAGAGCAGCGTGCGCGTTATTTATCTAGGGTTTAACATGGAACGCGAAATTTTTCAGGACATCAGAGTCAGACAGGCTCTAAATTATGCGATTGATAAAAACGCGTTGGTCGACACTATTTTCCAAGGTGTGGGTCAGCCCTCCACAGCGCCCATTGTTCCCGCTGTTTTTGGCTATACCACAGTGGGACCCTATGAATACAACCCACAAAGAGCTAAAGAATTGCTCGCAGAAGCCGGTTTTGCTGATGGGTTTGATATCACTCTTTTCCATCCCACCGGCAGATACCCGCAGGATGCTTCGGTAATCGTGGCTATTCAGGCGATGTTGGCCGAAGTAGGCGTTAACGCAACGCTTGAAACTCGTGAATGGGGCACATACCTCGACACAGTAATTGTTCCACCTGCTGAAGCTCAACACGATATGTTCATGTTAGGTTGGGGAACTATGACGCTGGATGCTGACTATGGCCTCTATGCCCTATTTCATTCTTCGCAGTGGCCGCCTGCCAACAACGTGTCTTACTACAGCAATCCTGAGGTGGACGCGCTCCTAGATGAAGCACGTGTAACGCCCGACCGCACAGTTCGCGAAGGACTGTATCAGCAGATTATCAGCAAGATCTGGGAGGATGCTCCCTGGGTCTTCCTCTATAACGAGGGACAGGTTAACGCCGTACGTTCCAACGTTAAAGGTTTAATCCATCATCCGCTGGAGAACATTTCCGCTTGGGATGCCTATATTGAGTAGATTGATTGCTTAAGCGCGAAAATTTGCTTAGCTAAATGCAATTGGGTCAGGGTTGGAGACAGTCTGCAGCCCTGACTCGTTGTATTACTAGCTGTTTGGCGGAAAAAAGATAGTAGTTTGTCGAGAGCGAAGCCTGTGGGAGTGAGAAAGAATGACTGGATATATCATAAGAAGGCTGCTACTGGCCGTCCCTGTTTTAGTGGGTGTCTCTATTTTGGTTTTTGCAATTATCCGTTTTATTCCCGGTGATCCAGCTAGAGCCATTGCCGGCGTTCACGCTACTCCTCAGTATATTGAACAGGTGAGAAAAGAGCTGCTTTTAGATGAAGGTTTGCATATCCAGTATTACGTTTATGTAAGTAACTCAACTTTCCCACCCAAAATCAAACCTAAACCTTAAAAAACCCATATATTAATTGACATTAAAACTACAGAAAACCCCCTCGGTATGGTATAATTGAAGTGTCCAAATCCCAATAATACCAGCC
>JAGXTN010000065.1 GCA_018333455.1 Dethiobacter sp.
GGGCTAGGGTGAGGGCTAGCTGAGGCGCATTTTCATCCTTCTGATGGTGCCGCAAGCGGCATGGGGGTCTACAATTATATTTGTTTTTAAATTTATATACGACCTGGCTATAGACATAGAGATCATCTAGCCCGACTGCATGCCCAAATTCATGAGTAAATATTATCTGCCAGTCGTTAAAGCTTTGACTGTAAATTATATCAGCCCCCTCCCCCTTGTCAAGCATCTTCATCAAAGAATTACCCTCTCCCATTGGGAGAGGGTAGGGTGAGGGCGGTTAATTTATTTTGACTCCTTAGGCAACTTTTTTGAAAGTATCTTCCAGATGCTTTGCCATAGGCCGTTGAGTCAGCAGAGAGACGGCCACCAGTACAATGGTGGCAGCAGGGAGAGCATAAATGAGCGGTTCGATGTGCGTCCAGGGAAAGGGCAAAAGAGTTGTTCTTCCCAGGAGCCTAGAGACAAGGCCTACAGCTACTGCACCTTGCTCTTGCAAGAAGATATACCCAAAACCACTGACAATGCTCCCGGTGATTGTGCTGGCTAGTGCTCCGGCCTTGGTCGCGGCAGGCCAGTAGAGAGCAGCGACCAAGGTGGGCAGAAAGGCTGCGGCACAGATGCCAAACCAGAAAGCGGTGGCACGGGCAATGATTCCCGGCGGCAAGATAAATGCTAAGGTTACGGCTGAGATGATGGAGAAAAGAATCCCCAGCTTTGCCCAAAAACGGGTAGATGCCCCCGGGAGCAATTTATTGATCCCCAGGTTTTCCACTAAGTCCCGGGCAAAGGCTGTCCCTTGGACATGAATTAGGGAAGAAAGGGTGGAAATGGCAGCAGAAAGCAGTGTCAGCATAAAGAAGTAGAGAAACCATTCGGGCATAATCTGGGTGACAAAAATTGGAATAATCCTGTCAATGTTGCCTTCCGCCACTTGGATGGCTATCTTGCCTTGGGTTTGGTAAAAGTAAAGATTGCTCAGCGGTCCGACAATAAATGCGGTGCCAGTCATAAAAAAGATGAAGATTCCGCCTACCAGAATTGCTTGATAGAGGGAGCGGGGCTGTTTGATTGTCATAAAGCGCATGGTTAGCTGCGGTTGAGCAAGGACACCAATGCCTACGCCTAAGACCATGGTGGAGATTACTGTCCACCAGATTCGTGAGCCAAAGGCAGGCATGGCTGTCCAGCCGCGGTGTCCCTGTTCTATTAGGGCGGCAGGCACAAGATTGCCGATAGCAGAAAGGCCGCTATGGCCAGGCACTACACCGCCAACAGCTCTGTAAGTAGCAAAAAGTAAGGTGGCCATCCCAAGCAGCATAACAACGGCAAAAAATGCATCGGTGTACATCACGCCCCTCAGGCCGCCCCTCATTACATAAACAGCGATGATCACAGCAAACAGTAGTAGGCCGGTGGTGTAAGGAATGCCCAGCGCGTCGTGGAGAAAACGGCCGCCGCCAATGAGGATAGCGCCGGTGTATGCCGGCATTAAAAGAAAGATAAGTAATCCCGCATATGCTGTCAGTGCGGAGGATTGATAACGGGCTCCTAGGAAAGAGGGAAATGTTTCGCTGCCAAGATTGCAGGACATGCGGCGGATTCTAGGGCCAAACAGAGCAAAAGCTATAAAAATACCGACAACAATGGTTAGAACCGTGAGCCAAAGCAGGGAAAAACCAAATAGTCCGGCGGCACCGCCAAAACCGACGATCGCCGATGTGGAGATAAAGGCTGCCCCGTAAGACAGAGCCATGACCCAAGGATGCATACTGCGACCGGCCACAAGGAAATCACTGTCAGTTTTCGTTTTTCTGGAGCCTAAATACATTAATCCGGTCATAATGCCGAGGAAAATAATAACTACGGCGGAGAGAATGGGAATGTTCATTATAGTTTATTCCTCCTCGTTTTCATAGTGCCAGTGAAAAGCGCCATAGATCACGCAGCCTACTGCTGAACCGATAGAGAGTAGCCATGCTGCTGAAATCCAAAGATCCTGCATTCCTAACATTTGCTTTCACCTCCAAATTTTTTGGTAACTACTCGCCTTCTTGTTCTAAGCAGTTAGTAACATTAAACGGCCTGAGCTGTCACATTTATGGGAATATTTTTCTGCGCAATAAAAAAACTCACGTCCTTAAAGGACGAGAGAGTCTCCCGCGGTACCACCTTAGTTGAATGCTGATTAGCATTCCTGCTTGTTTCGGGTACGGAAACATATCGATACCCTATCCGGATAACGGTGGAAACCGCCGACGCCTACTATCGTTCAGCACGGAGCTCAAGGGCGAACCTCAATAACTCGCAATCGCCAGGCTTCCACCACCCCCAGCTCGCTGAAGATCCGTTCGCTATCCAACTTCCCTGTCATCGCAAAAAGGGATGTGATTAATTGCTTCTAATTATAGTTAGCAATGGCCTGTTCTGTCAAGAAAAAAATCAGGCGTTCCGATGAACGAAACAGCCTGATTTTAATAGCTTTGCCAGTTTAGCGGTTTTGGAAACAGCTACGGCAGTATACCGGGCGATCAGATGTAGGGTTAAAGGGCACTTCTGTTCCTACTCCACAGGCAGAGCAAGTTACAGTATACATGCGGCGTTCGCCGCGTTCACTGCGATCCCCACCACCGCTGCTGCGCTGTCTGCGGTTGGAGCGGCAGGATGGGCAACGGGCAGGTTCATTTTCAAAACCCTTTTCTGCATAAAATTCCTGTTCCCCGACGGTAAAGATAAACTCTCCTTGGCAATCCCGGCATGCTAACGACTTATCACTGTACATGTAAAACCCTCCTCAGTTTTGGTTCCCCTGATTTTCTTCCAGTGGACTGAGATATCTAACCAACCAAACCAAAGGAGTATAGATTCCCTATCCCACGGAAAACAGTGGCACTTACAGTATTATATACTGAATATGCAGAAAAAATCAAATAAAAAAGACTTTATGTCATTTTTATGCTGGGAGAACAGTTTTTGAAAAAGGGTCAGCTCTGATTTTTTTTTGCGCCAGCACGTTTTTTAGTATATTATAATACTTGGAAGCAGTTAAACAGAAAGAATTTCAATAACGTCCATTATTGTCTATCATAGCTCTAAACAGTTTGGAGGGAAGTGATGTTGTTGCATGTGCAAAAATATTTGGATGAAATCGTCATCAATCGCCCTGCACATTTGACGTTGATTGACCCTGCCAAGCAATCTTCGGAACGTGCCGCTGAAGTTGCGGCTACGGCAGATGAGTTAGGAACAGATGGTTTTTTGATTGGCGGTTCCAGCGGAATTTGCCAGGCTAATCTGTCGATGACAGTCGATGCTGTAAAAGCTGTTAGTAAAAAGCCTGTAATCTTCTTTCCTGGGCAGGACAAAGCCTATAGTTTAAGTTTTGATGCGGTGCTTTTTATTTCACTCTTAAATTCCCGCAATGTTCGTTATGTAATTCGCTCTCAAGCGGAAAGCTCATTATTGTTAAAAAAATTGACTGTTGAGGCGTTGCCCACCGGTTATCTGATTGTCTCTCCCGGGATGCGGGCGGGAGAAGTCGGCGAAGCAGATTTGCTGGATCGTGAAAACAACTGGGTCGCCGGCGGCTACGCTGCCGCGGCAGAAATCATGGGTCTGAAATACCTCTACTTGGAGTGCGGTAGCGGTTCCCCTGTTACAGTTCCTCCTGAAATGGTAAGAGCGGTGAAAAAAACGGTTGATCTGCCGGTGATTGTGGGTGGTGGCATTCGCACGGCTGCGGTTGCTAAGCAACTGGTGGAGGCGGGTGCCAATATCCTCGTGACAGGCAACGTGGTCGAGCGGCATGAATTTAAACAAAGGTTAGCCGAAATAATTATGGTGGTACAAAATGTATGAGAAGGGTTACAATTCATCAGGCGCCAGGCCCAAAGAATTCACTCTGTTACTGGACAAGCTATGTTAATCCGTTACGGGTTTGTCTGAACTTTACAATCATTTATCTCTGCCGTTTCATCCCTTTCTTAGGGCTGAAAAATAGTCTTTACAGAATCGTGGGTATAAAAATCGGCAAAAATGTTTCTGTGGGGCTAATGGCCATGTTCGATGTTTTTTTCCCGCAATTAATAACAGTCGGTGATAACAGCGTAATCGGCTATAATACTACGGTGTTGGCTCATGAATTCTTAATCAGAGAGTGGAATACAGGAGAAGTTATTATCGGTCGGGACGTGATGATTGGTGCGAACACCACGATCATAGCCGGCGTGAGCATCGGCGACGCCGCAGTAGTTTCCGCCCATTCTCTGGTGAACCATGACGTATCTCCCCGCACCTTTGTCGGGGGTGTGCCTGCGCAGGTTATAAATAGAAATAGTAAACAAGAATAATCAGCTTAAACTAGTTGTTGAAAAGCAAGCAAGCCTGCCCAAAAATGGGCAGGCTTGCTTGTTGTGTAGGAAATTATATGATTTCCTACACAATGGGGGGTCGTAGGGGGGATTCACCCTTACGCTCGCGGGGTGCTCAGAGCCCGCAGGCTCGCCGAAGGGGCAGCAGCCCCTAGCGGACAAGAAAAACGCATCTTTGGATAAAGCGCGACGCGTTTTTCTTGTAAGTAGATTTGCTGTCTTTAGAGATAGAAAATTATTCCTGCGGTCGCAGCTAAAAGCAGGGCAAGCACAGGATGGATGCGCGTCAGCAACAGTAAGGCCATTGCCGTTGCAAAGAAGGTGGCGGATAGTATGTCTACTACGGCTGATTCGGCAACAAAAATGGCGGCACTAGCTATCAGCGCCAGCACAGCGGGACGGAGGCCGTCTAAGCAAGCCTGAACCCAGCGGTTTTCATAAAAACGGCTTAACAGTGTGGCTGCAGCCACCATCAGCACTAAGGAAGGAGTCACCACCCCGGCTGTGGCAAATGCCGCACCCCAGAAGCCCCCTGCTTGGTAGCCAATGAAAGTTGCAGAATTTATGGCCACCGGACCAGGTGTCATCTCTGCGATAGCTAAGATGTTTAGAAATTCAGACAGTGTGAGCCAAGCACGGTTTTCAATGATTTCTTGCTGAATCAAAGGCAGCATTACATAGCCGCCGCCAATACTAAAGGCGCCAATTTTTAAAAAGGACAGATAAAGCTCTACGATAATCACGTTTGTTCACCTTTTTTCTCGCCATTATCGCCTAGGTATGCGAGCAGTAGGCCGCTGGCGGCTCCCAGCAAGATGATCACTACCGGGTGGACATTAAAACCGGCAGAGAGCACTAGGAAACCCAAAATGTAGACGAGCTTCACCGGCTTTTTCAGTGTGGGCTTGCCTAATTTAATCATCGCGGCAATTATCAGGGCGGCGATGGCAGGACGAATTCCGGCAAAGGCTGCTACTGCCGCAGGATGTTCGGCATAGTGGTTGAGAAATACGGCGATGGCTAAAATTACGAAAAAAGAAGGCAGAACCGAGCCTAGCAGTGCCGCCATCGCTCCCGGAAAACCGCGCAGTTTGCAGCCGATAAAAACAGCGGAATTTACAGCTACGGCCCCCGGCGAAGAATGAGCCACTGCCAAGACATTAATGAATTCATCCTCCTCCAACCAACGGTGGCGCAGTACTACTTCGCGGTGGATGATGGGCAGCATGGCATAGCCGCCGCCGAAAGTGGTGGCTCCTATTAGAAAAAAAGTAAGAAAAAGCCGGACCTCCAGATGTTGTTTCATGGCAACTCCTTTGCTCATAAGCTGCTGTCCTCTGTCATATCTATCTAAAGATAAGGGGGAGTGTTAATGCAGGTTATTGTTTTTGCTTTGCAAAAGACACGTCGAAAGCTGCTGCATATTTTGACGTTAGTTTCTTTTTTAGGGGCAGGTATCTTTTTGCTGACCTTCTTTGCTTGGCGTCAGGATGCTGCCGTGCACGTTCTGCGCCTTTCAGGGCATACGATCGTTCTTGACCCCGGGCATGGCGGGTATGACCCAGGTGTTCAACGAGATAAGCTGCAGGAAAAAGTGGTGGCGCTAAATATCGCGCTAGTTTTGCGCGACTATTTGCAAGCCACCGGCGCTCGTGTAGTAATGACGCGTGAGACAGACCGGGATTTGCTTGTGCTGCCGACAGCTGGAGCTAAGAAGCAGCGGGATATGCAAAACAGGTTGAAAATAATTACAGCTGCCGACCCCACTTTGTTAATCAGTATCCACGTAAATGCCGTCAGGGATTCCCGCTGGCACGGCTCCCAGGTTTTTTTTAAAAGCGGCTGCGAGGGAGCAAAGCTGTTAGCGGGAATGATTCAGGAAGAATTAAGCCGTATTCTAGCCAATACGAACCGTCAAGCTCAGCCTGGCGATTATTTTATTTTAAACGAGGTGCAGACGCCTGCCGTCTTGGTGGAGACAGGATTTATTTCAAATCCGCAGGAGGCAGGACTGCTGAAGCAAGCGGAATACCAAGCCAAGTTGGCTTGGGCCATTTACTTGGCTGTGATAAAGTATGTTGAGCAGCTAACAACGTAACGGTAACATATATTCGTGCTTTTCTTTTTAAGTTCCTTTAAAATAGATGTAAGGAAGAAAATTTTGGGTAATGATAGTCAAAGAAAACTGATTGGAGTGAATTGCTATGCGTACTGTGGTTCATGCCGGAATTTACCCGCATCCTCCCATTCTGATTTTAGAGGTAGGTGGTGCGGAGAGTGTAAAAGTGGCTGCCACTGCCGAAGCAATGGCAGCAATGGCTGGCCGCGTAAAAACAAGTGGCGCGGAGACAATAGTCCTGATCACACCTCATGGACCGGTATTTCATGACGCCGTAGCGTTGTTGTCCGTAAACATCCTTGAAGGGTCATTGGCTCGTTTTGGCGCGCCCGGCGTAGGCGTTGCCTATCAGAATGATCTGCAGTTACTTGCAGCTATCGAGCTTGAGGCCGACAAAGCCGGGATTCGGACGATAAGACTAGATGAGCACGGCGCTGCCGCCTATGGGGTATCGGCAGATTTGGACCATGGCGCTTTGGTGCCGCTGTATTTCTTAGCCAAAAACGGTGTTCGGCTACCACTCGTTCATCTTACATTTGGACATCTTGCGTCGCAACAGTTGTTCGCTTTCGGACAAGCTGTGCAACGTGCTTTGCTCCGTCTGAAGCGCCGCGCTGCCATTGTGGCAAGCGGTGACCTTTCGCATCGACTGACAAAAGATGCGCCCGCCGGTTTTTCGGCAGCCGGCCGGGAATTCGACCAAAAACTAGTCCAACTGCTGGAGCGCTTTGATCCCCAGTCTATTTTGAGCATAGACAACCGGCTGTTGGCAGAAGCGGGGGAATGCGGCTACCGCTCAATTGTAATTTGTCTCGGGATTCTGGATGGCCAAAGCGTGCAGCCGGAGATCATTTCTTATGAGGCGCCGTTTGGTGTAGGTTATCTGGTGGCAGATCTTACCCCCAAAGACACAAAAATGAAAAAAGATCGTGAGGCGGAAAGCGAGTTTGTACAGCTGGCACGCACTACATTAGAAACATTTGTGCGTCACAAAGAAATTATTGAGCCACATTCCGGCTCCCCGCTTTTGGCGCAGCAAGCCGGCGTCTTCGTCTCTCTAAAAATAAACGGGCAGTTACGGGGTTGTATCGGTACTATAGCGCCGGTTCAGGACAATTTGGCGACAGAAATTGTGGAAAACACTATTTCTGCCGGGGTTTATGACCCTCGTTTCCCTCCGGTTACGGTGGAGGAGTTGCCACTGATCGAGTATTCAGTCGATGTGCTTTCCCCGCCGGAGGCGATCAGCGGGCCGGGTGAACTGGATCCGAAAAAATACGGTGTGATTGTCCAAAAGGGTGGGCGCAAAGGTCTGCTCCTGCCGGATTTGGACGGAGTAGATACGGTGGAGAGACAATTGTCGATTGCACTAGAAAAAGCCGGGATTATGCCAGAGGAGAGTTATCGAATTTCTCGCTTTCTGGTGACACGTTACTATTGAAGGGAGCGTGGAATTGATGCAGGAAGCGCTTTATTATGAAAAACAAGACGCCGGAGTGCGCTGCTTGCTCTGTCCGCATTTTTGCTCTTTGGGGGCTGCTGAAACCGGTCGCTGCGGCGTGCGGCGAGAAAAAGACGGCTTGCTTTTCACCATGAATTATGGTTTATGCGCCGCGCTGGCCATGGATCCGATCGAAAAAAAGCCGCTCTACCATTTCTATCCCGGCCGCAAAATTCTTTCCATTGGTACGGCAGGCTGTAATTTGAGCTGCGGTTTTTGCCAGAACTGGCAACTGGCTACAGGAACTCCGGGCGTTGAAAGCGTCATGCTAAACCCGACGGAATTGATCGCACTCCTTGAAAGTTACTCAGAGCAAAACCCACTGGGGATTGCTTACACCTATTCAGAACCGGGTATCTGGTATGAGTACGTCTTGGCGGCAGCCATACTTACTCAAAAGCGGGGTTATAAAAATGTGCTTGTTACAAATGGCTTCTTAAATGAGGCACCACTGCAAGAATTGCTCCCCTATCTTGACGCGTTGAATATTGATGTGAAAGCATTCAATGAGGACTATTACCGCCGGTATTGCGGCGGGCGCCTGGCACCGGTTTTGCGCTACGTGGAAATGGCGGCAGCGGCAGCCCATATAGAGCTGACTTATCTGGTAGTTCCCACGCTTAATGATAGTGAAGCCGAGATTCGCCGCTTTGCCGCCTGGGTTGCCGGTCTTAGTCCTGACATTCCAGTTCATTTCTCGCGCTATTATCCTCAACATAAATTTACGCTACCGGCCACGCCTGTGGCATTAATGGAAAATATTGCGGCGATAGCTAAGGAAAAGTTGTCGCATGTCTATCTTGGCAATCTTTGGGGTCATCAGTTGGCCCATACTTTTTGCTCCCAGTGTGGTTTGAAGCTGATTCATCGAGACGGCTATCAAGTACAGTCGGATTTGAGCGACGGCAAATGCCCGCATTGTGGTCAGCTTTACAGTGGTCAGCGTTAAAGCTGTCAAAAATAATAACATGTTTTCCCTGTCCGACGGCATACTATTTTTGAGAGAAGATGGACGGGGGGGTTAGCTGTGGGCATAGTTGAAATTTTGAGCAATTTCAATCGCTTGCTCCACGATTTTGTCGGTGGGCCGGTGCTGACTGCTGCCATTCTCACCACAGGCATCTATCTTACGGTGCGCTGCAAATTTCTGCAGGTTCGCTGCTTTAGCCTGATGCTTAAAGAAACAGTCTTTAGCATTTTTCAGTCGGAAAAAAGCGGCAAAGGGGAGCTAAGCCCTTTCCAGGCACTGACTACTGCTCTTGCTGCCACAATCGGTACGGGAAACATTGCCGGCGTGGCAACCGCCATTACTCTAGGCGGTCCAGGCGCAATTTTCTGGATGTGGGTTTCTGCTTTCTTTGGGATGGTGACAAAATATGCGGAAGTAGTTTTAGCCGTCCACTATCGGCAAACCAGTCAGGGCGGCATGGTGGTGGGAGGGCCGATGTATTTTTTGGAATATGGCCTAAGAAACCGCTTTTTAGCCGTGCTGTTTGCTCTCTTTGGTTCACTTGCTGCTTTTGGCATCGGCAATCTGGTGCAGGCCAATTCGGCGGCAGACGCGGTACACCAGGCCTTTAATATCCCGCCGCTCGTGACGGGCGTGGCTTTGTCGATTGCTACAGCTTTGGTGATTTTGGGGGGCATTCGCCGGGTGGCTGCGCTCACTGCTAAGCTGATTCCGCTGATGTCAGCATTTTATCTGGCGGGTGCCCTGATTATTCTGCTGTCGTTTGCCGACCGGATTCCCGCCGCCTTTGCTGCCATCATCGGGAATGCCTTTACAGGCAGTGCCGCCGTGGGTGGGTTTGCCGGAGCCGGCGTACTGCAAGCGTTTCGCTTTGGTGTGGCACGCGGCATCTTTACTAACGAAGCAGGCCTTGGCAGCGCTTCCATTGCCCACGCTGCCGCAAAAACGGACCATCCCGCCCGACAGGGGCTTTGGGGTATCTTTGAAGTTTTTTTTGACACCCATCTTGTCTGCACCATAACTGCCCTCACGATTTTGGTGACTGGCGTCTGGATTGAAGGGCTTGAGGGCGCAGCTTTGACCACGGCCGCATTCAGCCGTGGTCTACCAGGTGTAGGCGGCTATATTGTGGCGTTCAGCCTAATATTTTTCGCTTTCTCCACGCTGGTTGCTTGGTCATTTTACGGTGAGAGATGCTGCGAATATCTGGCAGGTACCGGCTCAATAATCTTATACCGGTTGGTCTGGATTTTGCTAATCCCCGTGGGAGCTATGGGTGGTATAAGAACAGTTTGGGCCTTGGCCGATACCTTAAATGGGTTGATGGCCATTCCCAATCTTATCGGTCTTTGGGGACTAAGCGGTGTGATTATGGCGCTGACCCGGGAGTTTTTCCGCCGGCGCTAAGCTTCCAGATAAAAAAAGATAAGCGTTGCGGTCTGGCAGGTTTTTTGCGACCGGCTAGCGAATAAGAAAACAGTCGAGTGGGATATTTACCCTTTGCCTTTTGGAGGTGACGGACGTGGCGCAATTTCTGCAAATAATTACTGCTTTAAACTGGTTGAGTCTGTTGGATATCGCCCTCGTTGCCTATGTTTTTTATAAAGCAATTATTCTTATCCGCGGAACACGCGCAGAGCAATTGGTTAAAGGACTGGCTGTACTGCTGATTGCTACGGTGGTAAGCGGGCAGCTTGGGTTGCATACATTTCATTGGCTGCTGCGCAATACGATGGCTATCGGCCTTGTGGCTATTGCCATTCTTTTTCAGCCGGAATTACGCAGAGCTCTGGAAACTTTAGGGCGCGGCAAAATTTTTACCCGCAGCAACTACCTATATGCTGATACAGATTTTGAGCTGATGCTGGATGAATTGATTAAAGCCGTGCAAGTATTGGTGAAAAAACGGCTTGGTGCCTTAATTGTGCTGGAGCGGGAGACCGGGCTTAACGAACTGGTGGAAACAGGGATTTTTATTGATGGGCAAGTGACAGCGGAGCTGTTAATCAATATTTTTCTGCCCCGCAGCCCTTTGCACGACGGAGCAGTAATTATCCGCGGGAACCGAATGATGGCTGCAGGCTGTTATCTGCCGTTGACAGAAAACCCTAATCTTAGTACGGAACTGGGTACCAGGCACCGCGCAGCTTTAGGCGTCTCGGAACAATCGGATGCGGTGGCAATTGTTGTCTCCGAGGAGACGGGGGTAGTTTCGATCACAAACAATGGGAAGCTGACACGCTACTTGGATGAGAAAACGCTGAAACAGTTGCTGATTAATTTATGCAAGCCGCCTGCCCAAAACCAGAGTTTCTGGCAATGGAGGTCGAACTGAGATGATGGAACGCCTCCTAAAAAACAACACTATCGTAAAAGTTTTTGCTTTTTTTCTGGCAATGATGCTTTGGGTGTACGTTACGGGAGATGCCTTGCGTGCTAATATTCCGGAAATAACGCGCACATTTCGTAATGTTCCCCTTTCTTGGCTTAACTTGGATGAGCGGCTGGAAATAATGAATATCCCCGTAGGAATAGACGTGGTGTTAAACGGCCGGGCGGATTTAATTAACGAAATTACCCCGGAAAATATCAGAGCCAGTGTCAGCCTAGAGGGGCTGAGTGAGGGGCAGCACCGCATTTTCCCCACGGCGGAAGTGCCGCGCGGTGTGCGGGTGCTTTCTTTTGTTCCGCAACAAGTGGCGGTAACGCTGGAAGAAGTTGAATCACCGCAAAAGCCCATAGTTTTGGAAATAACCGGTTCACCTGCTGACGGATTTGTGATGGGGGAGCCCCAGATACTGCCAGGCGCAGTTTTTGTGCGCGGTCCTCGCTCTTTGCTGGCACGTGTAGAGCAAGCCAGGGCTACAGTAGATGTGGATGGTGCTGACGGTGACCGTGTACTGATGGTACCTGTGCAGGCTGTGGACGCAGCCGGGCAAGTAATTAATAATCTGGTGGTCAACCCGGAGATGGTGGAAATCCTGATCCCCTTCTCCAAACCGCAAAAAACAGTGCCAATCCGTGTTCCGCTGAGCGGGGAACCGGCGGCAGGTTATGTCGTCCGTCAGGTAACAATCACACCGGCAACCGTTACGCTAGAGGGGGCCGAAGAAGATTTAGCTATTATAAGTGAGGCTGTAACCGAGCCTGCAAATATTGCAAACGCTACTGAGAACATCATTCTTGAACTGTCTCTTAGCCAGCCGGCCGGTGGCGTGAGTAGCTTATTTGCCGGCAAAGTGCAGGTGGAAATTGTGATTCAGCAGCAGTAGTAATTGTAAAAGATGAGAGGTTATGCTATACTACAATAGTTTTAGTCCGGAAGGAGGAAAGGCAAGATGGGCAAACTATTTGGGACAGACGGAGTCCGCGGAGTGGCAAACCGGGAACTGACTCCTGAAATGGCTTTTAAAATCGGTAGAATCGGGGCGTATTTGCTATCGCGGAAGAGGAGCGGCAAAAACGCCGTTTTTGTCGCCCGCGATACGCGTATTTCCGGCTACATGCTGGAAAGTGCGCTCATTGCCGGTCTGACTTCGGCCGGCGTTGATGTCTATGCAGCCGGCGTAGTTTCCACTCCTGCAACTGCTTGGCTGACAAAAAAGCTGGGTGGTTGCGGCGGCGTGATGATCTCTGCCTCCCATAATGCCTACCCGGATAATGGGATTAAGTTTTTTAATGCCGATGGCTTTAAATTGGCGGATCAGCTTGAAGAGGAAATAGAAGAACTTTACTACCGACAGACGGACAACCTTCCTCGCCCGGAAGCGGGGAACGTGGGCCGCGTTCTCCCGGATAATGGGGGGGAAGGCCGCTATTTAGCTTATCTGCTTTCTACTGTGCCTAGTCGCTTGACAGGTCTGCGCATTGTTTTGGACTGTGCGAACGGTGCCGCTTACCGCCTGGCCCCTCAGTCATTTCGCGCGCTCGGTGCCGACGTAATCGTTATCCATGATACTCCAGACGGAATTAATATTAATAAAGACTGTGGGTCCACATACCCGGAAACAGTAAGTCGTGCCGTTAGAGAAAATGGTGCCCACCTCGGCTTTAGTTTTGATGGTGACGCCGACCGTGTGCTCGCAGTTGATGAAACGGGCAGCTTGGTAGACGGGGATGCGATCATGACTATCTTAGGCATGGCGCTTCGTGAAAAAGGGCTGCTGCGGAAGAATACGATTGTTTCCACCGTGATGAGTAATCTTGGTTTGGAAATGGCTGCCGGAAGGCATGGCTTTACCATCTTGCGTACAAAAGTTGGGGACCGTTATGTATTGGCAGAAATGCTGGCCGGCGGGTATAATCTGGGAGGAGAACAGTCTGGCCATATCATTCTCCTAGACCATAACACTACGGGCGACGGAGTATTGACGGCGCTGCAGCTGGCTACTGTTTTGGTCGAGAAGCAACAGCCGCTCTCAATGCTTGCAGCCAGCTTTACCCGGTATCCGCAGGTGCTTGTTAATTGCCGCGTTAAGGCAAGCGCAGGCTGGGAGACAAACGTCCGGATTGGCCAAGCCATGGCTGATGTGGAAAAGAAACTAGCTGATTCCGGCAGGCTACTCGTTCGCCCTTCCGGAACGGAACCATTGATTCGTGTGATGCTGGAGGGGCCAAACGAAGCTGAACTGCATATGATGGCTAGTGAGTTGGCGGAGGTGATCAAGGGGGAGATGGCTTGAATGAGGAAAGTATAAAGGGGGTGTAGCTAAAGAATAATTAAAGATCCAAAGCGCCAGGACACACAATTTGTGTGTTGACGAGGAGGAGGTTTATCGATTTTTCGGCGGATGCCTCCCGGCCGAACCACGGCCGCAAGACTCCCACAATACCGGTAAGTGATTGCCGCGACAAAAGGGTGTCATGGTTTGTTTGGAAAGGAGAATCTGACTAAAGAATGTGTGGGATAATCGGTTATATCGGGGAAAAACAAGCATACCCCATCCTTATAGATGGTTTGTCTAAGTTGGAATATCGAGGTTATGATTCTGCAGGCGTTGCGTTGTTAGATGAAGACCAGCTGGAGATTATGAAATCAGTTGGTCGTTTGAGCAAACTGGAGGAGAAGATAGGAGAACAGGTTCCCTTCGGCACCATGGGAATCGGCCATACCCGTTGGGCCACCCACGGACGCCCCTGCGACATGAATGCCCATCCCCACAGTGATTGTACCGGAGAATATGTGGTCATTCACAACGGGATCATTGAAAACTATCAGGCCCTGCGAGAATGGCTTAAAACAGAAGGGCATCTTTTTCGCTCTGAAACTGACACAGAAGTTTTGGCACATTTGGTTGAACAGTATTTCCGCGGGGATTTAAAAGCAGCAGTTCGCCAAGTATTAGAAAAGGTCAGCGGTTCTTATGCCATGGTGGTGATGAGTGAGCGCGACCCAGGTCGTCTAATTTGCGCGCGCAAAGACAGTCCGCTCGTTATCGGCCTTGGCGAGGGCGAAAATTTCATTGCTTCCGACATCCCGGCACTACTGAAATACACGCGTAGAACAATTATTCTGGAAGATGGCGAGCTGGCGGAAGTTTCCCGTGACAACGTGACTGTAGAGCGCTGCGGACAACTGGTGACTAAGGAAGTGTTCAATGTAGAATGGGATGTGGTAGCTGCTGAAAAAGAAGGTTTCGAGCATTTTATGCTCAAGGAAATTCACGAACAGCCTAAAGCAATTCGCGATACACTCCGCAGTCGGATTACTGCTGACGGGCTCGTAAACTTGGCAGAGTTGAATCTGGCGGAAGACGAAATTTGGCAACTGCGAAAAGTGGTAATGGTGGCCTGCGGTACTGCCTATCATGCCGGCTTAGTGGGAAAATATGTTTTTGAGAAGCTGCTTCGCCTCCCGGTAGAAGTGGATGTGGCCTCGGAATTCCGTTATAGAAATCCGCTTCTCGGAGAAGACACCCTTGTGGTTGTGATCAGCCAGTCGGGTGAAACAGCCGATACCCTAGCAGCCATGCGTCTGGCTAAAGAGAAAGGAAGTCCGGTGGTAGCCATCACCAACGTGGTGGGCAGCACCGTCTCCCGGGAAGCAGGTCGTGTCATCTACACCTGGGCCGGACCGGAAATAGCTGTCGCATCTACTAAAGCATATATCACTCAGTTAATTGTCCTTTACCTGTTGGCCCTGCAAATTGGGCAGAGCGCCGGGTTGATTCCGGAAGCTGAGATTATGGCGATGACTGCAGCGCTGAAGAAACTGCCTATGGACGTAGCCGGCATCATTGAGAAAGAAGATGTTATTAAAGAATTTGCCAGTCGGATTAAGGACTGGGAAGATACTTTTTTTATCGGTCGCGGCCTTGACTACGCCGTTGCCCTGGAAGGTTCTCTAAAACTAAAAGAAATTTCATACATCCACGCGGAAGCATACCCGGCCGGTGAACTGAAACACGGGACATTGGCTCTGATCACGGAAAACATTCCAGTCATCGCCTTAGCCACCCAGCCGGATCTCTACGAAAAAATGTGGAGCAATATCAAGGAAGTTAAAGCTCGCGATGCCTACGTGTTAGCAATTGTTAACGAAGGTGATAACGAGACAGGCAAAGAGGTTGATGATGTTTTTGAAATCCCGGCCACTAATCCGATCTTTACCCCGGTTCTCTCCGTCATACCTCTCCAGCTGCTTTCGTATTATGCTTCCGTGATGCGCGGCTGCGATGTGGATAAACCGAGGAATTTAGCTAAAAGTGTAACTGTGGAGTAAGAACCGGTCGAGGTGAGCAGGCAATCATGCCGCCCATCAGGAGGGTAAAAAAACCGTCCTCACGCTGCCCTCACCCTAACCCTCCGAAGGAGGGGAATTGTTTAGTCTTTTTGTTCTGTAAATAGCCGCCATAGTCTCTTCTCCCAGAGCTAGTACTTACCCACACATGACACCGGGGATGAGACATTTAAGCATTCTGGGCAATGTAGCCTTCCTCAAATGCAACGCTCGCACGTTTTCGCAGCTACGAACTGTAATTCTCGCTAACATGCCAAAACCTCTGGGCTTACAGCATGTGAACCGTTGGCATGTCTTAACGCTGCGAATTCCCGTTCGCTAAACGCTGCTGACACTTAACGCTCGCTTCCGCATTCCGTGAAAGTCAACAATATCTGTAAGGGTTTTGAGAAGGCAACAAGGTGCTGCTGTCTTTACCTGCTGCTTTTTTGTTGAGAGCTTGAGCGAGATGTGGACGAGTGGCTAGAAGTGCAGGCGAACCAAGGACTGGAGCCGGCCGACATGCATGGATGCATGTCGCCGAGACCTGAGCCATGGAAGGCGAATGTCGAGGGTAGCCTGGGCGGAAGAGCGCCGGTGAACCGTTGCGCTTCCCACGAGGGAACTGGAGCGAAAGCCTTAGCGAAAAAGAACGCAAAAACACTTTCACAGTAAGAGCGCGTTTCGCGAATTGCCTCTGCCGCTGCCCTTCCGGTGTCAAGTATGTCCTTGGATCAGCCCGGAGGGAGAGGGGAATTGTTGTGATGGGAGAGTGGGGACTTTGGTGGTTATTTTGTACTGGGTAGACTCTCATGCCGCCCATCAGGAGGCGCGGGGATGGATGGAGAAGCATGACAGACAGGAATAAAGGGATTTTTTATATGGTGATGTCATCGCTCTTTTTTGCTGTGATGGCTGCCGCCGTAAAGTTAGCCGGTGATTTGCCTGCCATGGAAAAGGTGTTTTTCCGTAACTTGGTGGGCTTTTTTGTTTCAGGATTAATCGTTTGGCATTCCGGCAGGGGATTTGCGGGAAGTGATAAGAGAGGCTTGTTTTATCGTTCTCTGTTCGGTTTTCTGGGGCTTGTTTCATATTTTTATGCCATCGACAGGTTGCCGCTGGCAAATGCGGTAATTCTCAACCAGGTGAATCCGTTTATTGTGCTTGTGTTGGCGTATCTGTTTTTACGTGAAAAGATTATAAAAATGCAGTGGGTGGCTATCATGGTTGCTATGTTAGGAGTATTATTAATTGTTAGACCGGGGACAGGCTATCTGCTGTGGCCGGCTTTAGCAGGACTTCTGTCCGCATTTTTTACTGCAGCGGCCTACACCGTTATTCGTCACCTCCGCGTATCTGACCATCCGCAGATTATTATTTTTTACTTTACTGGTTTTAGCACTTTCTCCACCCTGCCGTTTATGCTGGCTCGAGGATTTGTGATGCCGGACTTCTTTCAGCTGCAGGTTCTGTTGGTAGTAGGCGTGACTGCCACAATCGCCCAGTTTTTCATGACTCATGCTTACCGCTACGGCGAAGCGGGAGATTTGTCGATCTATTCTTACGGCAATACTATTTTTGCCATGCTGATTGGTATGCTGCTGTGGAGAGAATTCCCAGACGCATTAGGCTTTGCAGGCGTATTTTTGGTTTTCTGCGGAGCATACCTAAACTGGCGGGTAAACCGGGAAGGACAGCGATAACGAAGATGAAGGAGAGTAGCTATGGCAAAAATTGAGCTTATTGCCACCGCCGCCTTCGGCCTGGAAGCGGTGGTGGCAAAGGAGTTAAAAGTTCTTGGGTATACTGACCAACTGGTGGAGAACGGGCGTGTCACCTTTTGGGGTGATGAAGAAGCGATCTGCCGGACAAATCTCTGGCTTCGTTCGGCCGATCGTGTCTTGCTGAAAATGGGTGAATTTAACGCCACCACTTTTGAGGAGTTGTTCGAGCAGACTAAGGCACTGCCTTGGGCAGATCTCTTGCCCCAAGACGCAGAGTTTCCGGTCGATGGCAAGTCAATCAAATCCAAACTGTTTAGCGTCTCTGATTGCCAGGCTATTGTGAAAAAAGCAATCGTAGAAAAAATCAAGCAAAGATATAAACAGAGCTGGTTTGCGGAAACGGGTCCGCGCTATAAAATTGAGGTCGGGTTGCTAAAAGATAGAGCTACGCTTACCGTAGATACAAGCGGCGCCGGTTTGCACAAGCGTGGTTACAGGGAATTAACTACCAAGGCACCGCTTAGGGAAACGCTGGCGGCTGCTTTGGTGCGCTTAAGCAATTGGCCTGCGGAGCGGGTATTGGCAGACCCGCTCTGCGGCTCCGGAACTATTCCTATTGAAGCAGCTATGTTGGCACTAAATTTGGCGCCGGGATTGAACCGCCGCTTTGTGGCGGAATCATGGCCTAATCTTCCCGCCAAGCTATGGGAGAAGGGGCGAGAAGAGGCGAGAAGCGTTGCAAGGCGGGAGCGGTCATTGCGGATTTTCGGCACTGATCTTGACGAAAAAGTGCTCAGTCTTGCTCGGCACCATGCCCGTAAGGCCGGGGTGGAAAAATATATTCATTTTCAACAGTTGCCTTTGGCACAGTTTCGTTCCCGTTATGAGCACGGCTATATAATCTGTAACCCACCTTACGGAGAAAGGTTAGGCGAAGTGCGGGAAGCGGAAGTTATTTATCGAGAAATACGCCAACTCCTCGCTAAACATCCGTCTTGGTCATTATTTCTGCTTACATCGCATTTGGGTTTCGAGCAGATATTCGGACGGCCTGCCAGCAAGAAAAGAAAACTTTATAACGGCAGGATTCAGTGCAACTATTATCTGTACCACGGTCCGGAGCCAAAGGCTGCGGAGCGCGATGAGCAAGCTTAAGATTGTGCTATATAAGGGTAAATGAAGAGATTAAAAGGAAAATAGGCTGCTTTTGTCGAAATTAATACGATTCCTTTTTAATTTCGGCGAAGGTGGTTTTTTTATGTATTTTCCGCACAGGCGCTCACTTGTCTGGCGTTATTTGTGGATTCTGAGTTTTTTGACCGTGATTATTTTAACGTTGAACTTTTTCTGGAGCAGCGCAAAATTAAGGAGAAGCGAATTTTCTCACCTTAGAAATAAAGCTTCCGCCCTAACTGAGCAGTTTATAGCTATGCGCTCGTTCATCGCGGACAACCATCACAGGATTAACTTTGCTGCCTCAGGTAAGTTTGATTTCAAACACGTAACTCCGGCAGAGGTGGGCAAGGAAGTAAGCGATCTCTTCGCCAGCCGGACAGCGTATCTCATTAAACAGACAAGGCTCAATGCTCGTAATCCCGAAAACTTCCCAGATGCCTTTGAGCGTGAGGCGCTTAGCAAGTTTGCGCAAAATCCGGAGCTGACAGAGCTGTACACAGAATACAGGATGAATGATAAGCAAATATTCCGTTATATTACACCCATCTATCTGGAGCAGTCCTGCTTGGCCTGTCACGGCGAGCCTGCCGGCGAGCTGGATGTGGCTGGTTTCCCACGCGAGGGTCTGCGGGGAGGGGAACTGGCGGGCGCCATCAGCGTGCTGATCCCTATGGGAGAAACGCAGCTCACGCTGGCTGATAGCAGGAACAGTCTATTGATTTTTAGCTTGGTTTTGCTTGTCACTATTCTGCTGGGTAGTTTAGTCTTAACTGCGCGTTTGGTGATTCGCCCGTTGCAGGAGTTGGCAAATATGGCGCTGCAGGTAGGCAAAGGCGATTTAAGCGCTAAATTTGGCAAAATTAACGCATATGGTGAAGTGGCTGCTCTTGTGCACGAATTTTCTGTGATGGTTAACACTTTAAAAGATCTTTATCAGAATATGGAACGTAAGGTGAACTCGCGTACGCGGGAAATGGAAGCGGCCAACCTGCGCTTGCAGGAAGGACAAAAATATCTGACTCAGCTCAATTATAAATTAAGCGAAAACAGCCGTTTGAAAAGTGAATTTATGGCTACAGTCACACATGAACTGAAAACGCCGCTCACTTCAATTGTAGCTTTCTGCGAGATTTTATTGGATGAGATCCCCGGACCGCTTAACGGAGAGCAAAAAGAGGATCTGCTGGATATTAAAACGAGTGCTCAGCAGTTAATGATTCTAATCAGCGATATTTTGGATATGGCCAAATTTGAGGCGGGTGCTTTGCGTGTTGAAAAAGAAAAAGTTGATTTGAACGATGTTTTTCGAGTTGTGCGCCGCACCATGTCCGCGATTGCTTACCAGAACAATATCCGTCTCACGGTGTCAAAATCTGAGTTGCCGCTGCTAATGGGTGACCCGGAAAGGCTGCGGCAAATAATTAGCAATCTCATCTCCAATTCGATTAAATTTGTTAAAGAAGGAGGAGAGATTACCGTTTTTGCCGAAGCAGACAAGGAGTTTGCCGCCATCTCTGTTGCAGATACCGGCGAAGGAATCCCGCCGGAATTAATGCCGCATATCTTTGAAAAATTCAGGCAGGGAGAAGAATCGCTCAGGCGCCGGCGCGGTGGTACAGGCCTGGGGCTGGCACTTGTGAAAACGCTGGTAGAACTGCATGACGGCAGTGTGTCTGTTAAAAGTGAGCTTGGCAAAGGAACCACATTTACCATACGGATTCCATTCGTAAGGCTGTAGGGGGGAGAGAACGTTGAATAGCAAAACAACAAAAATATTGGTAGTAGATGACGAGCCTAAAATCAGGCGAATTGTGGAACAAAGCCTGCGTAAAGACGCGTATCGTGTTGTGCATGCTTGTGACGGTAAAGAAGCAATGCAAAAAATTGATACTGAACAACCGGATTTAATTGTCTTGGATTTGATGATGCCGGAAATGGATGGCTTTGAAGTCTGCAGAGCGATGCGCAGCCGCGGTGACAATACGCCCGTGATTATCCTCACCGCAAAAGATGAGTTGGAAGATAAATCGCTGGGGTTTAACTTGGGTGTGGATGACTATGTAACTAAACCGTTTAGCCCTTCGGAACTGGCACTGCGGGTTAAAGCCGTTCTGCGACGAGTTGGTGGAGACGATTTGGCTCCGCGCTTGAAAGAAGGCACATTTGATGACGGACGGCTCTATATTAATAGCAAAACCCGGGAAACAAAGTTAAATAATGCCGGCGTATACTTGACAGCCAAAGAATTTGATTTGCTCTGGGTATTGGCTAATAATCCCGGGGTGGTCTACAGCCGTGACCAACTACTAGATATGGTCTGGGGCAACGAGTATTTTGGCGATTCGGGCACTGTGACCGTTTTAATCAGGCGTATCCGGGAGAAAATAGAGAAAGATCCTGCAAACCCCACATATTTGAAAACAGTTTGGGGCATCGGTTACAAATTTGAAGCAGCCTTATAAAAATAACTTGTGGCATGCCCTCACCCATTGCTAGAGGTCGGAGGTCAGATGTCAGACTCGTCTGAATCGGCGGAATAGCCGATTCACAGACACCAATGGGAGATGGTGGTTGTTGAGATGACAGAAGGGAACACATATGCATTCGCTAGCACCATGTAGGGGCGGGTTTCAAACCCGCCCAACCAGATGAGAGAGGGTATTGTGGGCCTATTTTCAGGGCAGAGTAGAATGGATAGAGAGGGATTTGCTTGCTGCGCTGTGGAGTTGATATCATCGAAATACAGAGGGTGAGCCGTGCCTATCACAGGCAACCCCGGCTTTTTCTGAAACGACTTTTTACAGAGCGTGAAGTCCGCCAACTTGCAGCTCGCTCCCATGCGGCAAAACATTTGGCCGCCCGCTTTGCCGGGAAAGAGGCTGTCTTGAAAGCGTTGGGGGCAGGACCAGGCTTAATCGCTTGGACTGATGTGGAAATTTTAGCTCTACCAAGTGGTGAGCCTGCCGTATTTTTGCATGGTAAGGCTGCACAAAGAGCGGAGGAACTAGGACTTAAGGAAATTGTTCTGTCCCTGAGTCACTGCCGCGAGTACGCTGTGGCACAGGTTGTAGCTACATAATTTCTTACAGAGCAATAAAAACTTAGGCAATAAATGGACTTTCTCTTGACTATAGCGGTGCATTCTGGTACGCTGAGGAAAAGCCGAGTAATTTTATCGGGATTTGGCAGGTAAGCATAGATGAGGGTTTCAGCTAAAGGAGAAAATGGTGTTCGTGCCATGACAATTCTGGCATTGGAATTCCGAGCCGGGCCGATTCCACTGCGTGAAATTGCCGCGCGGGAGGGATTGTCTTATCAATTTCTGGAACAAATCTTTCTGCTTTTGCGCCGGGCAGGGTTGATTACATCGGTGCGAGGAGCTAAAGGAGGTTACGCCCTAGCCCGACCACCGGAAGAAATCAAGGTGGGGGATGTGTTGCGGGTGTTGGAAGGCCCCCTTGCTCCGGTGGAATGTATGGGCGAAGGAAATAGTGACGCCTGCGGAAAAATTGCCGCCTGTCTCACCCGGGGCATCTGGGAGCGTTTGCGGGACAGGATGGCGGAAGTATTGGATGATATTACGCTGGCCGATGTGATTAACACTCCGGCTGACTATACATAGGAGGCTGATCCAGATGAAGAAAACCTATCTTGACCACGGAGCTACCACACAGGTCAATCCTGATGTGCTGGAAGTGATGCTACCTTTTTTAGGAGAATTTTATGGTAATCCGTCAAGTATCCACTCTTTTGGGCGCGAGACAAAAAAGGCGCTGGAAGAGGCACGGGAGAAGGTGGCGGCCGGGATTGGCGCCGAACCGCGGGAAATTGTTTTTACTTCCGGCGGTACGGAATCTGATAACATCGCTATCCGCGGAGTGGCCCGAGCCCTGCAAAAAAAGGGTAATCATTTAATTACCAGCGCAGTAGAACATCATGCGGTGCTTGACGCTTGTCTTGCTTTAAAAAAAGAGGGCTATGAACTTACGGTACTGCCTGTTGATGAATATGGCATGGTTAGCGCGAAAGATGTGGAAGCGGCTATTACAGATAAAACCATCCTCATTTCGATTATGATGGCCAATAATGAGGTCGGCACGGTGATGCCGGTGGCTGAAATCGGTAAACTGGCTCGCGAGCGAGGAATAACCTTTCATACTGATGCTGTACAGGCCATTGGTTTGCTTCCCCTGGATGTAAACGACTTATCCTGCGACCTGCTTTCATTGTCAGCTCATAAATTCTATGGACCTAAGGGAGTCGGTATCTTGTATGTGCGTAAGGGAGCAAAGTTAGATGTTTTTAATTTTGGCGGTGCTCAGGAACGCAGAATGCGTCCGGGCACAGAAAACGTACCGGGGATTATCGGCATGGCCAAGGCGGTGGAAGTGGTCGTTGCCGACAGGGAAAAACGGGCAGCCAGAATAAGCTCGCTGCGTGATAAGCTGATTCAGGGATTGCTGAAAATTGAGGATACTAAGTTAAATGGTCATCCGGAGCAGCGTTTGCCCGGCAATGTAAATGTTTCCGTCAAGTATGTAGAAGGGGAGTCGATGATTCTCAGCCTTGACCTGAAAGGAATTGCTGCTTCAAGCGGCTCCGCCTGTACATCAGGTTCGCTGGATCCGTCTCATGTGCTGATAGCCATGGGTCTTGATCATCAACTGGCTCACGGGTCACTGCGGATGACTCTTGGTACAGACAATACGGAAGAAGAGATTGACTATGTGCTGGAAGTAATGCCGGAGATTGTGGCGCGGCTGCGTTCCATGTCTTCTGTCTATACAGGCAGTAAAAAGGAATAGGGGTGGAAAAGATGTATACGGGGAAAGTAATGGAGCATTTCACTAATCCGCGCAATGTGGGAGAGATTGAAAATGCGGATGGTGTAGGTGAAGTGGGGAATATGAAATGCGGTGACATTATGCGCATCTACATCAAAGTAAACGACCAGGACGTAATTGAAGATGTTAAATTCAGGACCTTCGGCTGTGGCGCGGCTATCGCTACCAGTAGTGTGGTAACAGAGATGGTCAAGGGGAAAAATCTTGACGAAGCCCTGGAAATCACTAATAAAAAGGTGGCGGAAGAGTTGGGCGGCCTGCCGGAAAACAAGATGCATTGTTCGAACTTGGCAGCAGATGCGTTGCATAAAGCTATTGAAGATTTGAAAAGCAAGCGAAACCAAAAATAGAAGGAGAAGAACATGAACCCCTTGAGATTAGCGGAAAATTTAGCTGAAGCTATCTTGGCATCAGAGCAATACAGAGAGTTTGCTCGTGTTAAAGAGGCAATGGATGCAAGCGAAGAAGCAAGCAACTTGATTGAAAATTTCCACGAACAGCAACACGTTTTGCGTGACAACAAGCAACAGGGGAATAAAATTACAGAAGAACAAATGGCTGAATTGGCGTTACACCAGCGGCAAATGCTGGATAATCCCGAAATTAACGCCTATTTTGCAGCAAAGAAAAATGTAGAAGAATTGCTTGCAGCCGTCAATGAGACCATTGCTCGTATCACAGGAATGGAAACGGGACGTGGTAACGGCCATGGTGGCGGTGGTTGCGGCTGCGGTTGCCGTTAGCTTTTCTCAGAAGCAGGCACGGTTATGAGCCTTTTTAGCTTAGCATAGGAAATTATATCATTCAGAGAGGCTACGATCCTATGCTAGGGGTTTGTAAGGGGAATTTCCCCTTACTCTTTGCGGGGTGGTCAGGAACCGAGGTTCCGTCGAAGGGGCTGCAGCCCCTAAAGAACAAGAAAGACGCCTCATCTGAAGAAACGCGGAGCGTCTTTCTTGCTGAGCCAGGGGTGATCAAGGATGGATGTTGTCACAGCTGCCAGGATGCGCGAAATTGACCTGCAGGCTACTCAGGACTATGGGATACCAAGCGTGGTGCTGATGGAAAACGCGGGTCTGCGTGTGGCGGAGGCGATTCGCGAAGGAGGAAGTGGCACCAATATCGTGATTGTTGCCGGGCGCGGCAATAACGGTGGCGATGGTTTTGTGGTGGCACGCCACCTCTTTCAGGAGAAAAATGTATCGGTCTGGACAGCCGCCTCGTTAGCTGAATATGAAGGTGCCGCGAGGGTTAATTTTTCCATTTTGCAGAAACTGGGGATTTCCCACCGTAACTTACAGGAAGAAGGGGCGTTAGCAGCGCTGGCGTCAGCCCTCGCTCAGGCGGACCTGGTAGTCGATGCTTTGCTTGGCACCGGGATCGCCCGTGATGTGGAGCCGTTTTATGCGGCTATAATTAAGTTGATAAATGCCGGCAAGGCTCCGGTACTTTCTGTCGATATTCCTTCCGGCGTTTGTGCCGACACTGGAAAAATTCGCGGCATGGCAGTACAGGCAAAGATGACGATTACTTTTGGGCTGCCAAAGCAAGGACTTTTGCTCTTTCCCGGCGCAGCTTTTACAGGCAGACTGGAAGTGGCTCAGATTGGTATCCCGCCAGCACTGCTTACCGGCTCGTCTTGTGCCTTGCTTACAGCTGCTACGGTCGGCAGCATGATACCGCAAAGACCGGCCGACGCTCATAAAGGAACTTTTGGTACAGTGCTGCTGGTGGGTGGGTCCTTGGGAATGTCGGGCGCTCTGACTCTCGCGGCCCGCGCAGCGCTGAGGGGCGGGTGTGGTCTGCTGTTTGCCGCTACACCGCGCAGTGTGCAGCAGATTGTTGCCGGGCAGGTAGCGGAAGCGATGACAATTCCACTGCCGGAAAGCAGTTCAGGTTACCTTCAGCGAGACGCGCTTGATCTTTTGCGGGAGAAGTGGTCGTCTTGCCAGGCAGTAGCGGTGGGTCCCGGCTTGACACAAAATGAGGAGATTCTGCCGGTTCTGGCGGGAGTCCTCTCGGAATGCCTGCTGCCTGTGGTGCTTGATGCCGATGCCCTAAATTTACTGGCCAGGCATCGCGGGCTTTTGTCCGGACGGAGGGCGCCGCTGATCCTGACACCCCATCCCGGTGAGGCCGCCAGATTGCTCTCCTGTAGCAGCGCAGAGATTCAGGCAGACAGGCTGGGTGCGGTGCGGGAAATGGCGAAAATTTACCGTAGCATAGTAGTGCTAAAGGGTGCCCATAGTTTGGTCTGCAGCCCCGACGGTGAAACCTCCTTTAATGTGACTGGTAACAGTGGCATGGCTTCGGCAGGATGTGGCGATGTGCTGACGGGGTTGCTCGCGGCTCTTATCGCGCAGGGTGTGGATGCGCTTAGCGCTGCCCGTCTAGGTGTCTATTTGCATGGGCTGGCCGGCGACTTGGCTGTCAAATTCACCGGCCAATCAGCTTTACTGGCCGGTGACGTAATTGAGCATATTTCCCAGGCATATCTGGAAACTACAAAAATACATATGGAGAGAGGAGTAGGTAAAAATGTTGGCGAGAGAAGTAATGACTAGAGATGTTGTCACTGTGACTTTGGCTGCTTCGGTAACTGAGGTGGCTCGTCTGTTGGTGGAGCATAAAGTCAGCGGTTTGCCTGTTGTTGATGAGGAACATCGTGTGGTGGGCATGATTACTGAAGGAGACCTGATTTATCAGGATAAAAAGGTGCATATGCCTGCTTTTTTAGAAATCCTGGGTGGTGTAATTTACTTAGAAAATCCGCAGCGCATCGTTAATGATCTAAAAAAAATGACGGCCACCAAAGTTGCGGAAGTGATGACAAGCAAAGTCTATACTGTAAAAGAAGATGCGTCCATGGAAGATATCGCTACAATTATGGTGGAGCGGCAGGTTAACCGGTTACCGGTTGTGGACCAGAATGGCAAACTGGTAGGCATCATCAGCAGGCAGGATTTGGTTAAAGCAATGATTTAGAGACCCGGCAGAGCTGTGAGTCTGCCGGGCAGGCTCACAGAAAGGGGAGAATCATGTTGTTTGCTCGGGCGTTAGCAGCAATATTAATATTGCTGCTATTGTTTATTTCAGGATGCTCCATGACCGGAGAGCGCCTGCGTAATGAACTGACAAGAAAGCTGGAGCAAGTAGACTGTTACTATGCGGAAGTGAAAGCTGAAGTGTTTAGCCCTGAAGGGATGCAGAGCTATTTGGCCAAGCAGTGGTGGCAAGAAACGGGACGATGGCGGGTGGAGGTAGACTCGGCTACCTCAAGCCAGATCTTTATCTGTGACGGAAAACAGATTTTTGTTTATCAGCGGGGTGAAGGAGAATATGACCGTTTGCTGGCAAAGCCGAGCACTCTGGGAGCGCCGCCCTTTTCTCTTATCAAGCAATTGGAGCTGTTTCTTAACGCTAAGGAATATACTTTTGAGGGCAGAGCTGAACTGACCGGAAATACATATTATGTTGTGTCTTTTATGGGATTACATCGTGACGAAGCTATCAAAATGTGGCTTGATACGCGAACATTGTTTCCTGTTATGGTAGAGACTAGGTTGGAGGATGAATTGCTTAGCCGCATTACCCGTACTAACTTAGAACTTGACCCTGCTCTGCCGGAGGCGTTGTTTAGCTTAGAACAGCTGAAAGAACGGAAAGTTACTAACATTCCCGGCTGTTCTTGAATATGATGCATCGAAAGGAGTGATCCCATGGGTCTAGATGAATTGCCGCCCTGCCCTACAGACTTGTTTCTAGAGATTGAAGCCGGCGATACATTGGCAAAAATTGCCAAGGAGCAGGGGGTAACGGTGGAAGGCATTCTTGCTTTAAATCCTGGGTTGGATCCGCTGAATTTACGAATTGGCACATTCATTTGTCTGCCGCTCGCAGAAGAAAAAGGATGATAGCAACAGAAAGCAAAAAAGTGCCGCCACTCTGATGAGGCGGTATTTTTTTGTAGAAAACTGTTGCGGGGTGTGCCGTTTGCTGTTATAATGTTTAGCATATGTGAATATCTGTCCATGTGCAGTAGACGGGAGTTTTCCATGAAAGAAAGACAGGATAACTTGTATCTTGTACAGGAACATGTGTTGCCGTTGGTGCTGAGGAAGACGGCGGAAGCCAAGGAAATGCTGAAAAAAGGAAAGGTGAAAACGGTCCACGAGGCAGTGCAGGCGGTTGGCATCAGCCGTGGAGCGTTTTACAAGTACCGTGATTATATTTTCCCGTTCCGTGAGGTAAGTCGCGGCAAGATCCTGACCATTTCGCTGATTCTTGAACATACTGCCGGTGTTCTTTCGGAAGTGTTGACTGCTATTGCCTGCTCACGCGGCAATGTGTTGACCATTAATCAAGGAATTCCGCTGCAAGGGGTGGCTAACGCCTCCATTTCCTTTGAAACGGAAAGAATGACAGATGAGCTAGATGCTCTGCTTGGAAAATTGGCTGCCATTCCTGGTGTTCAGAAGTTGGAGCTGATTGGACAGAGCTAGCGAAGGATTTGAGACAGGAGTGATGCAAATGCAAAAAGATGTATTGCGAATCGGCTTTCTTGGCTTGGGAACGGTGGGAACGGGTGCGCTGAAAATCTTGGAGAAAAACGGGGCGGAAATCAGCCGCAAGCTTGGTCTTCGTTTGGAGGTGAGGCGGGTAGCCGTGCGTAACCTTGACAAGTCGCGGGATACTAACCTTCCTCCGGAGATTTTTACTGACAATACGGATCATGTGGTTAACGACCCGGAAATTGATATTGTGGTGGAAGTGATGGGCGGCGTGGACAACGCCCGCAAAGCGATCGCCCGGGCGCTGGAGAACGGCAAATTTGTAGTTACTGCCAACAAAGATTTGCTGGCTCAGTTCGGGGTGGAACTGTTAGCTATCGCCAAAAACCAAGGTAAGAATATTTTTTACGAAGCGAGTGTGGGCGGAGGTATTCCGCTGATTCGGCCGCTGAAACATTGTCTGGCGGCAAACCGGATTGAAAAGGTCATGGGAATTATTAACGGAACAACCAATTATATCCTTACCAAGATGTCTTGTGAGGGCCGGGAGTTTGAGGAAGCGTTGGCGGAAGCGCAGGCGAAAGGTTTTGCCGAGGCTGATCCCGCCTCTGATGTGGAAGGCAGGGATGCTGCTTATAAGCTGGCCATTTTGGCCTCTTTAGCGTTTTCCAGTAAAATTGAGCTGGACGAGATTTATGTGGAAGGGATTGCCGGTGTTAAACTGCGGGATATCCGTTATGCTCAGGAACTGGGCTATACAGTTAAATTGCTGGCCATGGGGGAGGAAACTGACGGCAGGTTAAAACTGCGCGTTCATCCCACATTGATTCCGACGGTACATCCTTTGGCTGCGGTGGCTAATGAGTTTAACGCCATTTTCCTAGTGGGCGATGCGGTTGGTGAAGTGATGTTTTACGGTCGCGGGGCAGGTTCCCTGCCCACCGGTTCTGCCATTTGTGCCGATATTATTGACGCTGCCCGCTGCATCAAAAATGAGGTGGAAAACGGGATAGTCGAAGCCACCTTCGGGAAAAAAGCAGTCGTGCCGATGGAAGAGCAGCAGTCACTCTTTTATTTGCGTCTGAAAGCAAAAGATGAGCCCGGCGTATTTGCTAAGCTGGCCACAGCTTTTGGGGAAGCAGAAGTGAGCCTTGACATGATTATGCAGAAGCGTAGTGAGGCCGGAACGGCAGAAATTGTGCTGGTGACACATGGTGTCAGCGAGGGGAAATTTAAAAAAGCCATGCAGGCGCTGGAGGAAGTGCCGGCTATTCGCAGTATAAACAGCATTTTGCGTGTTGTCGAATAGCGTTTGCGCCAGCCAGAGGGGAAAGGAACGGAGAAAATGGTTACCATCCGTGTGCCTGCCACATCGGCAAACTTAGGACCAGGCTTTGATGTGCTGGGGATGGCCTTAAATGTTTATAATATCGTAGAAATGGCGCCTGAGCCATCAGGCGCCACTGTTGTGGAAGTGACCGGGGAAGGGGCAAGCCTGCTGTGCAAGTCTGGCTCCAAGCTGATGGTGGATGCGGCGCGCAGTGTGTTTACTGCGGCTGGCGCAAGACAGCCCGGTCTGTTGATCAGGCAGCACAACCGTATCCCGCTTTTTCGCGGCATGGGCAGTTCGGCAGCTGCCATTGCCGGCGGTATGGCCGCGGCTAATGCTCTTTTGCCCGAACCTTTGCCGGCTAAGAAAATTTTGCAGCTGGCCACAGAAATGGAAGGCCATCCTGACAATGTGGCGCCGGCGCTCTTTGGTGGCTTTGTGGCCTCCTGTGCCGTAGACGGGGATGTCCATTATGCCTGCATAGAATCGCCGGCTGCTTTAAAGCTGGCGGTGGCGGTGCCGGACTTTACTTTGCCGACGAAAAAGTCGCGTAAGGCCTTGCCGCAAATGATTCCCATGGCGGATGCCGTGTTTAACATCGGGCAGGTGGCGCTACTCGTGGCAGCTCTGTGCAGGGGGGACTTGGCAGCGCTTGCACACGCGATGAATGACAGGCTTCACCAGCCATATCGGAGTGCGCTAATCCCCGGACTGGATAATGTATTTTCCGCAGCACAGTCGGCTGGTGCGCTGGCTACGGTGTTAAGCGGTGCCGGCCCTGCTGTAATTTCGTTTGTGAGCGAAAATGAAGCTTTAGTTGGAGCAGCGATGCATCGGGCGTTTGCCGCCTGCGGAGTAAGGTGCCGCATAATTTTGACCGGCGTGGGCAAAACTGGTGCATTCAACAGTAAAGTAAGTTAAATTAGCGGCAGATGGAGGAAAACTATGGCATTAATTGTGCAAAAATACGGCGGCACGTCTGTGGGCAACGTGGAATGTATCTTTAATGTGGCGCGCAGAATTAGCCAAGCTGTAGCGGCAGGCCACAGCGTTGCGGTGGTAGTCTCAGCTATGGGTCATTCTACCGATGAACTAGTCTCACTGGCCAAGAGTGTTTCAGCCTGTCCGCCTGAGCGGGAAATGGCCATGCTTTTAGCGACGGGGGAGCAGGTTACTATCGCTTTGCTTGCCATGGCTCTTCAGGAACTGGGTTGCCAGGCTGTTTCGTTTACCGGTCCCCAAGCGGGCGTTTTGACTGACGGTGTGCCACTAAATGCGCGTATTCGGCAGTTTAGCGCGCTGCGTGTACGGGAAGCGTTGCAAGCGGGACGTGTGGCGGTGGTGGCCGGTTTTCAGGGTGCTGATGCAAACGCTGAAATTAACACGCTTGGCCGCGGCGGATCTGATACTACTGCGGTTGCTTTGGCGGCGGCTATTGGCGCCGACGAGTGCGAAATATATACAGATGTAGACGGGGTATTTACTGCAGACCCTCGAATAGTCCCGGACGCACGGAAACTGCAGGAAATCACTTATGATGAAATGCTGGAAATGGCCAGTTTGGGCGCTAAAGTGCTCCACCCCCGCGCAGTGGAATGCGGCAAAGAGAATAACGTGGTGATCCATGTGCGTTCAAGTTTCCACTCTGAACCCGGGACGCTGGTAAAGGAGGAGACAAGTATGGAAAAGGGTGCAGCCATCAGCGGGATAGCTTGGGATGAGGACCAGGCGAAGATTGCCGTTGTGGGCGTTCCTGACAAACCCGGCATTGCCGCATTGATTTTTGGCGCCATTGCGCAGGGTGGGATTAACGTGGATTTGATTGTACAAAGTATTCGCCGTGAAGGTGAAAACGATATCCTCTTTACTGTTCATGCCGATGATTTGGACAAAGCATTACTCATTTTGGAGCCATTAATTAAAAACATCGGCGCTAAGGAATTGTATCACCAGCGTAACGTGGCTAAGATCTCTGTGGTGGGAGCGGGGATGGTGCACCATAGCGGAGTTGCCGCCGGCATGTTTTGTGCATTGGCCGGTGAAGAAATCAATATTGAAATTATTTCCACCTCTGAAATTAGAATTTCCTGTTTGATTGAAAAGAGTCGCGTTTATGATGCGGCCCGGGCGATTCATCGATTTTTTAAGTTGGCAGATGATGTGGCATTCTCAGAAAAAAGCAATTCAGACACTAGCCTTACCAGCAGGAATAATCAAGTATGCCGTGGAATACAATAGGTACTAGTTAGGTGGTGTGATCTTGTGTGCGGTTTCCCGCTGCGGCCGGCATGGGCTGAAATCAATCTTGCAGCGATCGGTCATAATGTTCGCCAATTTAAAAACCATCTTTCTCCTAAAACATCGATTATGGCTATTGTTAAGGCCGACGGGTACGGCCACGGGGCTGTTGAGGTAGCCCGGGCGGCGGTGGCCGCCGGCGTTTCATTTCTTGGTGTCGGTCTGGTGGAAGAAGCGGTGCAGCTGCGTGAAAACGGCTTCGATGTGCCTATTCTGATACTTGGCTTCACTCCCGCCGAATACGCCCCTTACCTTTGCCAGTATAAGCTGACACCTTCTGTTTTCACTTTGGAGGAGGCAGACGCTTTTGCTCGCGCCGCAAGAAACTGCGCACAAACGCTTGCTGTTCACGTTGCAGTCGATACAGGAATGGGCAGGGTCGGCTGTTTCCCCTGCGAAAAGGCAGACGGCTTTATCGCTCATCTGGCGGCGTTGCAGGGACTAGTGTTGCAAGGGATCTATACTCATTTTGCGTCTGCCGACCAGTCTGATAAAAGCTTTGCTTGCTGGCAACTGAAACGATTTAACGACCTTGTGCACCGCTTGGCAGCGCAGGGAATTCATATTCCTGTGAAGCATACGGCTAACAGTGCCGCAAGTATTGATTTGCCCGAGGCTCATTTTGAGATGGTGCGTATAGGCATCAGCCTCTATGGCCTCTATCCCTCCGCAGAGGTGGAACGGTCGGCTGTGGCGCTGCGTCCGGCGATGTCTTTAAAAGCACGGATTATTTTTACCAAGGATATCCCGGCAGGAACGGGAGTTTCTTATGGCAGCACTTATGTGGCCAACAGGCTTGAAAGGATTGCCACTTTGCCGTTAGGTTATGGTGATGGGTATCCTAGGAAGCTCTCTAACGTCGGCCAGGTATTGGTGAGGGGCAAACGGGCGCCGATTGTGGGGCGTGTTTGTATGGACCAGACCATGATAAATGTGCAGGATATCGGCGGTGTGCTTGCGGGCGAGGAGGCAGTCCTCTTCGGGCGCCAGGGGAAGGCTCTTTTGCACGTGGATGAAGTGGCCGGTTGGTTAGATACTATAAACTATGAATTGGTTACCCGGATAAGCGGCAGGATACCGCGGGTCTATGTTTGGGAAGACTGAACTTGGGGGGGGTGTCTGTCTTGGCAGAAACGAAACGGATTATGATTAGCCTTCCGCATAATTTGTTAGAAGAAGTTGACGGGATTGTTGCCGATGAAAAGCGGACGCGTTCCGATTTTATTCGGGAAGCCATGCGTCTGTATTTGGCGGAGCGGGAAAAGCTGCTTATCCGAGAGAGAATGCAAAGAGGGTACGCGGAAATGGCGAAGCTGAACTTGTTGCTGGCCACCGAAGCCTTTGAAGTAGAAAACGAGGCTAATCTGATTGCCGAATTGCTGGTGGGGAATAAGTGAATAAACTTGAAGTGAAGAGGGGATATATCTTTTTCGCCGATTTGAGTCCTGTTGTCGGTTCAGAACAAGGTGGCGTCCGCCCGGTGCTGGTAATTCAAAACGATGTCGGAAATAAATATAGTCCTACAGTGATTATTGCCGCCATAACCTCTCAAATTGAAAAAGCAAAACTGCCCACGCACGTGGAAGTGGAAGCAAAGGAATATGGACTGGAGAAAGATTCCGTTATCTTGCTTGAGCAAATTCGTACTATTGACAAACAGCGCCTTCATGGCAAAGTGACCGAACTGGATGGTCGTGTGATGCTGAAAGTAAGTCAGGCCTTAAAAATATCTTTAGGACTGATTGATTTTTGATTTGCCCTCACCCTAACTCTAACCTCTAATTCTATCCTCCGACATCTAATTCTAACCTCCAACCTCTAACCTCCAACATCTAATAATGGGAGGTTGTCCCACTGAGTCTGCGCATCGGAATCACCTGCAATCTAAAAAATAATGAGAACAGATTAAGCAGCGCCTATGTTCGGGCAGTAGCCAACACAGGGGCTGTGCCTTTTCTTTTGCCGGTTTGCGGGAGTAGGTATCAGTGGCAGGAAATGCTCGCTAGCGTTGACGGGCTGCTCTTAAGCGGTGGTGGTGACCCGGATGCCTGGCTTTATGGGGAGGATGCTTTGCCCGGCCAAGGGTATGTGCAGCCGGAGAGAGACGCCATGGAGTTGTATCTAGCCCGTCGTGCGCTGGCTAAAGGCATCCCGCTGCTAGGAATTTGTCGCGGAGCGCAAATTATGGCGGTGGCGGCAGGCGGGACACTTCACCAAGATTTGACAGGTGTCCAGAAAATACAACACCAGCAGAGAGCGCCCCGTACATATCCTATTCACATAGTTAAAGTAAGACGGTCGTCCTTACTCCGGAAGATTCTGCAAACAGCAGAAATTCGGGTTAACAGCCTGCACCATCAAGCGGTAAAGCAGCCCGGCAGATTAGTTGTTTCTGCGGTAGCGCCGGATGGAGTAACGGAAGCGATGGAACTGCCTGGTCATCTTTTTGCGTTGGGAGTTCAGTGGCATCCCGAGTGGCTCGCAGACAGCCACAGGCATGGGCGGGCACTTTTTGAGGCACTGCTGGTTGCGGCACAAAAAAAAAGAAAGCAGGCTAATTCCTGAATTTTTGCCAGATGATCCCGATAATCGGCTAAAATGCGAATCGCACATGGCTGATGCAAATCGAACAAGTTGATTTGAAAAATACTTGCACTTTTTTTAGATTGTGTTATCATAAGAGTATTCCTGTAGGCCTTTTTAGGGTAGGGAATATTTTTTTATTCACTGTGCAAGTTACAAAAAACACAAAGTTACAAAAGACACAAAGTTGCAAAAAAATGTGTGGGATCAGAGGAGGGTATATGCATGAAAGTGCTTGTTAGTGATCAGATTTCTGACTTGGGGGTGGCCAAGCTTAGGGAAAAAGCGCTGGTGGATGTAAAGACTGACATGACACCGGAGCAGCTCGTCGCTGTAATTTCCCAGTATGACGCGCTTGTGGTTCGCAGTTCCACAAAAGTCACCCGACAGGTGCTCGAGGCAGGCACAAACCTAAAAGTTGTTGGCAGGGCTGGTGTGGGTGTAGATAATATTGACGTGGAAGCCGCTACAGAGCGGGGGATAATTGTGATCAATGCTCCCGAGGGTAATACTATCTCCGCTGCAGAACACACCATTGCCATGATGACTTCTCTGGCCAGAAATATTCCTGATGCATCTACTTCCATGAAAAAGGGAGAATGGAAGCGCAGTAAATTTATGGGCGTGGAGCTGTATAAAAAGACTTTGGGCGTTGTGGGTATAGGCCGGATTGGCAGTGAAGTTATTAAGCGGGCGAAAGCCATGGATATGGATATCTTAGCTTATGACCCTTATATTGCCGCGGAGCGCGCCGAAAAAATGGGTGTAACACTAACCAGTTTGGAAGAAATTTACCGCAAAGCTGATTTTATAACAGTGCATACTCCTTTAACAAAAGCTACAAAACATATGATTGGCAAAAAAGAACTGGCAATGATGAAAGATGGCGTGCGGATTATTAACTGCGCTCGCGGTGGCCTTATCGACGAAAATGCGCTCTATGATGCACTTGTTTCCGGGAAGGTAGCCGGTGCTGCCCTAGATGTTTTTGAAGAAGAACCGGTCAGCTGCAATCCTCTTTGTTCATTGTCAAGTGTAATTGCCACGCCTCATTTGGGAGCGTCTACCGAAGAAGCGCAAGTCAATGTCGCTGTGCAGGTGGCAGAGCAGGTGGCCAATGCGTTACTGGGTGAACCACTCGTTAGCGCAGTCAACGTGCCTGTTATCCCGCCCGAGACACTGGCAGATGTGAAACCGTTCATTCCTTTGCTGAAAAAATTAGGTTCATTCTATACCCAGGTCTTTAACGGACAGGTGGAAGCTGTAGAAATCCTCTACAGTGGAGAAATTGCTAACTACCCGGTGACGCCGCTGACTAACTCGTTTTTAATAGGACTGTTGTCGGTAATCCTCCAGGAGACGGTTAACTATGTGAACGCGCCGGTGATTGCTAAACAAAGGGGAATTAAAGTTCGGGAAGTAGTAAGCAAGACGGTGGAAAATTTTACGAACCTAATTACTGTCACTATAAAAACGGCAGACGGTACTCAGACTATTGCCGGCACTCTTTTCAATAGAGATGATATTCGCATTGTACAAATCGGCAAGTACCGAATTGAAGTCATACCCTCCCGCTATATGCTGGTTACCACATATATGGACATGCCAGGCGTGATTGGCCGCTTTGGCATTACTCTTGGCAATCACAATATTAATATTGCCGGCATGCAGGTGGGACGTCAATCCATTGGCGGAGAAGCGGTGATGGTGTTACAGGTTGACTCTCCTGTTTCTGAAGAGATTATAGCGAAACTGCAAGAATTGGATGCTATCATGTCCATTCGCTTCGTTAGGCTGGATTAAAGCCTAGTAGATTTCAAAGTTAATGCTGCGCAGCTTCCTTCCGTCGTTCTCAAACAACCCGAAATGTAGGGAACGGCGGGGGAAGTACTTTTTTGTCAGAGAAAAAACGTGACAATTGTTCCCCTGACTTTGACCGATGATTTTGCATGTTAAGTAGCGAAAAAGTACCAGCTCTGCTCTAAAATTCAGGCAAATTATAAACAGCTCTCCCGCCGGCGGTGTGTCGTTCAGTTTAATTTGCATGCGAGTCAATGCGCTTTGAAGCGCTGCACTGTCCTGAAAGAGAAAGAACTGTGGGCCGGAGAGGTTAAACGGATTTGGCCAGGCTGCATTTTGAGCAAGCGGATTGATAGAGATGGGAATATATTGTAAAATAGGGTAATTGAGAAAATTTGCGGCATTCTTCATCTTGGCAACTATTCCCCTCAGCATTTTAACTATCTCCTTTACATAATTTTTGTTAAACTAAACTCTTTAGGAGGAGACAAATGATGAAATGGGCCAGATTTAAAAAGGGCAACTGTGAGTATACCGGTTTCTTGGCAGAAGGTGCTCTTCATGCGGTAGAGGGCGAGATCTATACGGGCGACTGGCGCAAAACAGGAGAGACTTTTCTCCTCGCCGAGGTGGAACTGCTCGCTCCCTGCCGCCCCACTAAGGTAGTCTGTATCGGCCTGAACTACCGTGATCATGCTGAGGAAATGGGCGAGGATTTGCCTGCAGAGCCGATCCTTTTTTTAAAGCCGCCATCTGCGGTGAGCGGCGCAGGCCAGTTTATTCTCTATCCGGAGTGGATTGGCCGTATGGACTATGAAGCAGAACTGGCTGTGGTGCTCGGTAAACGGGGAAAAAATATTTCGGTTGAAGGCGCAGCGGAGTATATTTTCGGTTTTACCTGTGGCAACGACATCACCGCCCGCCATTTACAAAAGAAAGACGGCCAGTGGAGCAGGGCAAAATCGTTTGACACTTTTTGCCCCTTAGGCCCTTGGATTGCTACCGGAATTGATGCGTCCGCACTGAATATCTCTCTTACTGTGAATGGGGAGGTAAAGCAGCAGTCGTCTACAGCTCAGCTAGTGGCTAATCCGGCGCAACTGGTGGCGTTCGTTTCCCGTGTGATGACCTTGGAGGCAGGGGATGTGATTCTGACGGGGACGCCTTCCGGCGTGGGTCCGCTAAAACCAGGCGATAGTGTAACCGTCCGTATCGAGCAGGTCGGGGAACTGACAAACACTGTGATTGCAGAAAGTGTAGCCTAAGTCGATTTCTGATAAAAAAGCTGACCGTCTAAGGAGATGGCTTCTGGCGTGGGCGGTTGGCTTGGAGATTTCTATTCTCTGGGCATGATTAATATATTAAAGATTTCCTGAATGTGTGTGAGAAAGCTAGCAAGTTTAAAGTCAAAGGTGATTTCTAGCAAATAAAAAACCGCAGGCAAAAAGTGCCTACGGTTTTTTATTTGGTAAGGATGATTTTTTTTTGCTTTTTAAGGGAAGGCTAAGCACAATTAACCGCCGGAATAGAAAGGGGAGAAAAGATGTACACGAGCAATGTAGGTATTCTAATCCTGATTGTAGTTACCGCATTAGTTTATTTTGGTTTTCTCCACCGCGTGCTGGACAGGATGCGTTTGAATAAAGTAGAGGCATTGGTAATTCTGCTGTCAATGCTCGCAGCCGGTTTTTTGCCCAATATCCCGCTGCTGCTCGGTTTATCAATTAATATCGGCGGCGCAATTATCCCGATGGTTGTGGCAATCTACCTGATTGTGTCGGCAGATGAAGCGGCCGAGAAACGCAGGGCACTGATTACGACAGGTGCGGTGGCAGTGCTTGTCTATTTAACAGATAAAATTCTGCCTGTGGAGCCAGGAGCCCTGGGTTTCGATCTGGATCCTCTGTTTGTTCCGGCTGCGTTGGCAGCAGTTATCGCATACATCTTGGGGCGGTCACGTCGTGCCGCTTTTGTCGGTGGCGTTTTTGGCGTGATTCTCACTGACATAATTGCCTGGGTGGAAAACCTGATTATCTACCAGTTGCACGTTCCGATTGTGCTTGGTTCCACCGGCATTTTTGGTGCGGCCGTTATTGGCGGCATGGGTGCGGTGTTGCTGGCAGAGTTGGTGGGAGAAATTCTTGAGCGTTTGCAAGGAGGACCGAAGGTATGAAACGTCGTAGCTTAGTTTTGCTCTTGTTGGTTGCCATGGTCTTGGCCGGCTTACTTGTGCAGAGGATGACAGTGGGTGCTCTGCCTGCTATCAGGCCGCTATCTGAATTTTTAGCCTGGCCGATGGAGGATATTTCTAAAGAAGATGTATTGGCAGCCAGATATTGGACGATGGTAGACGAAAATGGCCGGGAACTCCTGATTACCGGCCGCAGGATCCATGTGGGCGATGAGTTTATTACAGGCGACAACAGACTTTACCGTGTTTTTCGCATTAGTGAACGGACTGCCTACTCGCGCTTTGTACGGGAGGTGGGTGCCGTTTTCAGTGAGCAGAGGGAAAGTATTTTGGTGACTTGGCTGGACCGCTTGGGGTTAGGCGATTATCCTGCACAACCTGCCGCAGAAAATGAAGGGATGGAGCCGGCAGCGGCTCCAAGAGGATTGATCGGGATTTACCATACTCATAACGCCGAGTCGTATATACCGAGTGACGGCGATGCTTTTGTCGTGCCTAAAGGAGGCATTCACAAAGTAGGGCGGGTCTTTGTTGAAAACTTGGAGGAGAAAGGTATCCGGGTAGTTTTTGACGAGACGCTGCACCTTCCTCACGACCGAGGAGCTTACCGGCGCTCCCGTGCAACGACAGAAAGGCTGTTGGCCAAAGGGCCTGACGTCGTTTTTGACGTACATCGCGATGCGGCGCCACGTCATGTCTATGCAGCGCAAATCGATGGTGATTGGGTAACGCAAGTCAAGTTTGTGGTCGGGCGGCAAAATCCAAACATGCATTTGACGCGTCAGTTCGCGCTTGATTTAAAACGAATTTCTGATAAGGTTCATCCCAATCTGGTCAAAGGCATTTTCATGGGGCGGGGTAACTTTAATCAGGATTTGACACCACTTAACCTCCTCTTGGAAGTGGGTGCACACACCAATTCCAGGGAAGCAGCAAAAGATGGTATAGCCCTCTTTGCCGATGCGGTGGCTCTCTATTTCTACGGTCCGGAGGGAGAGCTTTTGGCTCCGGCGCCGGGGGCGTTGGAGGAAACAGGCAACAGGTTAGCACTTCGTTCCATTCTTTTCCTGCTTGGCGGCACGGCTGCCATCGTCATTGGGTTTATCCTGTTAAATACCGGCCGCTTCGGTAGTTTGCAGACTGCTCTCGGCCCTTGGCTGGGGAAGGTCCGCAACAGACTTGAACAGGGCGACCGTTCTCTCGCTCCTTGGCAGGAAAAAATCAGGAACGGTTCCCTGAGCATGAAAGACAAGCTGCTACAGCTTTCATCTCGGGTTCGTCGTAAATAGGCTACCCTAGGAGAACGAAAACAGTTTTACAAAAAGAGTGAGCCACCATTTTGCAGCCAGCTCCAAGTTAATCAGTTCTTCTTGAAAATAACCGTGAGTCAAGAACAGTTGCTCTAGGGCAACCGTTTGGCCGTCGCCGACGCTGTGATTTACCCGGATTTAGGCGGCAGGCTTTCTTTCTGCCGGAAGAATAGAGCAGATAGTTCGGGGAACAGAGGTGAAAATGTCTATGTAATTTTATTGGAAAAAGTTGTATAGTTTTTCCGGCGGTATCATGTATAATAGAAAAAAGGGTTGCCAAGGGGGGATGGACTGTGCTGACGCCGGAAGAATTAAAAGCATACGCGTCCGGCTGGAAGAGACGTTCACAAGAAAAACAGCGAAAACGGGATATCCTCCGTGGTGAAGCCATGGGCAGGGCTTATCTTGTTGCCCGGCTGTTACGGGAAAAGTATGGAGTGAAGCGCGTAATCCTTTTTGGATCTCTGGCAGAAGGAATGGTGCGGGATGGATCAGATATCGATTTGGTGGCAGAAGGATTAGATATGGATCGTTTTATAGATATTTACTGGGATGCATCGCAACTTGCTCATCCGTTTGAACTTGATTTAGTACCGCTGGAAAGTGCCACGGGGCCGCTCTTGCGCAGAATACAGAAAAGCGGGGTAGAGATTTAATGAAACATGAGTTAATTCTGCTTCGGGATGAGATTGAGGAGGAACTGGCTAATATAGCGGAGCTGAAACGAAGCGTATCAGAGATTACCTCCCAGGAATTGAGCAATGAAGTTGAAAAGCGGGTTACCGCATCATTGCTGAATGATTTCTATCTTGCCGCAGAACGCATCTTTAAACGCATTGCAAAAGAACTGGATGGCGGTATGCCGGAAGGGGAAGAGTGGCATAAAACGCTGCTAAGGCAAATGTCTGTGGATCTGCCGGAAGTCAGGCCTTATGTCATTAATAAAGTTCTTTACACAAAACTTGAGGAATACCTTAAATTCAGGCACCTTGTCCGGAATATTTACGGATTTCAGCTTGACTACCGGCGATTTCGTCATTTAGTTAATGAGTTGGATAATGTATCTGAGGAGTTTGAGAATCAAGTTCTTCATTTTCTGAATATCATGACTAATATTGCCAGCAGTTACTGAAGATTAACCGAAACGTATTGAATATGTTAACTATTTGTATGCCCAGCTAAGGCTGGGAAGTTCAGCGGGGGACAGACCCGCCCCGAACAATCCCTCTGGCCCAAAGCGTTAGCGTAGGTGGGACTTTTCAGTCGGGTGGAGTAGAGTCTCCACCTGCGCAATGAAGGCGAATAGAAAAATCTTTACAGGGAGCGTATTTCCAGACCAGGCACCAGCGCTAGGACCTTTTCCTTGAGCGTAGAAAGCTTGGCTGCAGCTATCTCGGCGCTATCTTCCTTCACCCCTAGGTAAATCTTTATCTTTGGCTCGGTGCCTGATGGGCGAATACAGAACCAGGAATGGTCTTCCAGAGTATACTTTAGAGTGTTATTGGCGGGTATTCCGGTAGGGGTTTGCTTGCCATTAATGTCAGTGCTTAACTGCTGCAGGTAATCATCGCTGCGGATGATTGCCTTTCCATCCAGCGTTAATAAGCTGGCAGTGCGCAACTGATTCATGACTTGTTCTACTCGATATAGTTCACCTTCAGCCAGTTCCAGGTTAATCAGTTCTTCTTGAAAATAACCGTGAGTCAAGAACAGTTGCGCTAGAGCATCTAAGAGGCTCATCTCTCGGTTTTTGTAATAGGCGGTCATCTCAGCCACCAACTGGCTAGCCTGAACACCGTCTTTATCTCGGACAAAGTCACCGGCAAGATAACCATAACTCTCTTCAAAACCAAAAAGGAAGACATTTCGGCCTGTATCGACTCGTTCCCTAATCTGTTCTCCGATATATTTAAAACCTGTTAAAGTTTCAATCATCTCTACCCCGTAGGCTGCAGCAATTGTCTTCCCCATTTCTGAGGTCACCACAGTCTGGACTGCCATGCCGTTTTGGGGAAGCGTTCCTTGCTGTTTTTTCTGGGAAAGAATATAGTCCAGTAGCAGGCAGCCAATCTGATTACCCGTTAAGGGAATATACTGTCCGCTCGTGCTACGGACAGCTGCTCCCAAGCGATCTCCGTCTAAGTCGGTAGCTAGTAGCAGGTCTGCTTCTTTCTTTACCCCCAGGTCCATTGCCAGCTTATAAACTTGCCAATCCTCGGGATTTGGACATTTAACTGTGGAACAAAAGGGATCCATCACTGTCTGTTCAGAAACCTGGAAAAAGTCTGTCACCCCAATATTTGTTAGTGCCTGTGGGATCAGCTTGCTTCCCGTGCCATGCAAAGGGGTGTAGACAACTCTGACCGGCAGCGGGTCTTTGCCCCACCAAGCGGAACTGAGGGATAATTCCTGTAACCGCTGCAGGTAATGTTTTTCCACTTGGTCACTTACATATATGAGTAAGCCTGCTTTTTTGGCCTCTGCCAAGTCTCCCAATGGAATTGCCAACTCATCCTCTAACTGAAGAATTTGCGCTGAGATGGCGGAGGCCAAACTATCGGTGATTTGTCCGCCGTCTGCGCCGTATACTTTATAGCCATTATCCGCAGGCGGATTATGGCTGGCGGTAATGACTACTCCGGCAGAAGTTCGCAGTTCTCTGACGGCAAAAGATAAGAGAGGGGTAGGGGCAGGCTCACAAAAAATGTAGACTTTAATGCCAAAGCTAATAAAAACTGCTGCCGCTTCCCACGCAAACCGCTCGGAGTTGCGCCGCGTATCGTAGGCGATGACAACGGAAAGCGGTTCGCTCTCTTTTGTGCGTGTGCTGAGAAGATGGCAAGCCAATGCTGCAGTAACTTTGCGGACAATATAGATGTTTATCAAGGCTGTCCCGGCACCCATCCGTCCCCGGATTCCACCGGTACCAAAGGTCATTTCCCGGGAAAAGCGGTTAATTATTTCATCTTCGTTAAGGGCAATCTGGCTCAGTTCCAGGCTCAATTCCTTATCCATCCCGGGAAACTCAAGCCAATGTTGATATTTTTCTCGATACTTCAAGCATTTTCCCCTCCCTATCGGCTGCAGGTAGTATCAATTATAACATGCTTTGCTTGCGGTGTAGATGATTACATCTTCATCTGCAGCTGCAAAATTATTTGGTAACGCGGCAGGAAAATTTGTTGCCGTTCTCGAAATAAATCATAAATGAGCTAAAGCTGTCTGGTGCCCGTTAGGGAGAATAGGGAACCGGGTGAAAATCCCGGGCGGACCCGCCACTGTAAGGGGGAGCTTGCCACAAAAGCCACCGTTAAAACGGGAAGGCGTGGCTGGTGATGAAGCCAAGTCAGGAGACCTGCCGACAGTTTTTGTAGTGAGGGATGGAAAAACTCACGGTGTTAACCGTGGGTTTTTTTGTTTGACAATTATTAAGGAGGATGAGTGAATGCGGTTGAGGAGATTTGTGGTGGTAGCGTTGTTTGTTGGCATGAGTGCGGTAGGAGGTTTCATCAAGATTCCCAGTCAGACGGGAACGGTAGCGCTGGATGCTTTGCCGGGTTATCTGGGGGCAGTGTTGCTTGGTGGTTGGGGAGGAGCGCTGGTCGGTTTTCTTGGCCACTTGTTTAGTGCCGGCACGGTTGCCTTCCCTTTAGGCTTGCCGATCCATCTGCTGATTGCCGTGCAAATGTCAGTTTTTGTCAGCGTTTTTGGCTTTTTGTACAGGAAAAAACAGCGGCTTTTGGCAGTGTTTGCGGGCATTTTGCTCAACGGCATAGCGGCACCGGCGATGTTGATTCCTGTTTTTGGAGCTGGTTTTTTTACGGCCATGCTCTTGCCGCTGATTGTCGGTTCGGCAGTAAATATTCTTTTAGCGGCGGTGCTCTCCGCCTCTGAGCCGATACGCAAAGCAGGGAAACAACTTGGTCTATGAGCAGATAAGGCAATTCCGTGATTTGACCCTTATCCCTATAAGTCATGATGAACTCCTGGTGATTGCCTGCGACTCTCTGGGGGGAATTGGGCCAAAACAGCATGACATGGTGAAGGTGCCGGCTGAGATTGTAGGTCAATACACAGTACGCGGGCCGTTAATGGAAGTGCTGGCGGCGGGCGCAAGACCGGTGGCAGTAATTAACACGCTGGGCGTAGAGATGCTGCCTACCGGTGCGGCGATAGTGCAGGGCATTAAAAAAGAGCTGCTGCTCTCCCGCCTGTCGACCGAGATTTTAGTTACGGGTAGTACTGAAGAGAATGTCAAAACATGTCAGACTGCCTTAGGGATAACAGTACTTGGCAGAGCCAGAAAAAGCGAATTAAGGCTTGGCAAGTCCTTGGCCGGGGACCTCGTTGCCTGTGTCGGTAAGCCGCTGGTTGGGGAAGAAGTGCTGCTTGGCAGACCTGCAGACACACTGATATTGTTTAAGCTTTTGGCTCTGCCGTGGCTGCGCGAACTCTTGCCGGTAGGCTCGAGAGGTATCGGGCATGAAGCACGCGCTTTAGCTGCCGGTGCAGGTTTAACGCTCACTTTAGCACGCGGTTTGCAGCTTGATTTAGAGAAGTCGGCGGGGCCGTCCACCTGCCTGCTTGTCACCTTGGCTGAAGAAGATTTATCCGCCTTACAGGCAATCTGCAGCTTGCCTGTCTTTAAGCTGGGCAGTTTACTATAAGAGCCACCCATAGTCCTGACGAGTATCGACAACTGCATCAACATACACAACGCTTTGTTTGATTTGATACACCAGTAAATAACGCTTTTCAAGAAAAAGTTTTCGATATTTTCCGGTTGCAATCAGCGGATCTGTTAACCAGGGGTTTCTTTCGGGGAAGACCTCAAGTGATTTTGCTTGCTCATGAAATGCTTCAATTAACCGCAATGCAGCAGGTTCGCTGACCTGCGCCAAAAACTGCGCATGTGAAATCAACATCTGTGTGGCTTCAGCGGCAATGACTACGTCATAGCGTTTATTTATTTTGTCCATTCAGCACCTCACGGACGGCGGCTTTCATTATGGCAGCAACTTCGTCAATGGAATGACCATGCTTTCCGCACAGCCTGCTTTCCTCCGCAGCAATCAGATTTTCCCTTAGCCGAAGCATACTCTCTCTTCTCGCAAAAGTACCTAAATCCATAACAACGAGGTCGCCCTCGCCGTTTTTAGTTAGAAAAACTGGTGCTCCTGTTCGCTTGCACAACTCGGAAATTTCGTTATAGTTTTTGCGGATCGCCGCAGACGGCTTAATGTTCACAGTTATCACCTCTTTTATGTAGTAATATTATGTGCTTATAGTATGCTTATTATACCATCGTCGGACTGGGTTGTCTATCAATAGCCTGCCTGTAAAGTGTTGTTTTGCCTAGGCAGGAGTAATGTAGTAAAATTTGCGGGGTGTTGCTTTTGTTACTGGCGTCGCTTCTGGGCGCCATCAGCCGGGTCGATATACCAGTCTGCCTGGTGGAGTAATTCGGAGATCGGGACGATGCTGTAGCCTTGTTTAGTTGCCTGAGCGATTATTTCCGGCAGGGCGTCGGCGGTATGGAGACCGTTGTTATGAAAAAGGATGATGGCGCCGGGGTGCAGGCGGCTGGTGACGCGCTGAACCACCGCTTGCCTGCCGATATCTTTCCAGTCCAGGGAGTCAATGCTCCACTGGATGGTGAGATAGTCTAGCTCGTTTGCCGCTTCAATAACTTTGTTGCTGTATTCGCCAAAGGGCGGCCTAAAAAGCTTGGGCTCAACTCCTGTCAACTTGTTGAGTGCGGTGTGGACAAGCTCGAGTTCCTGTTTAATCCCCGGCTTGTCTAAGGCGTTGAGGTGGGGATGAGTCCAGGTATGGTTGCCTAGTTCGTGGCCTGCGGCGACAATTTCTTTTACTAATTCCGGATATTTTTCAATCCAGAAGCCGGTGAGAAAAAATGTGGTCGTTATTTTGTTTTCTCTGAGAATTTCCAGGATTCGTGTCGTAAATTCAGAGCCCCAGGAAGCGTCAAACGAGAAGGCTATTTTTTTTTCGGTAGTGTCCACATAGTAAATGGGTACAAGTCTTTCTTGTGCAACGGTAGAGTCAATGTTGTCGCCGGAAATAAAATAATATAGAATTAGCATGATAAGCAGTGCTAGCGAAAAAAATATGAAGAGGCGGACTTTTGGGGGGAGAAGTATGCTTAAAATCATCTTGATCCTCCTTCAAAATTTTTTTTACTCAGTTTATTAAACATTCATATTTTATTTCCCAGTGTGTTATGCTTGCCTGTGACAGAAAGAAGTTATTAGAGGAAATTGCTTTTTCTTGGAAGGAATCTGGTCTGGGGTTGTCGAAGAGCGTTGTCGTATAAAGATGAGTTTGTGTAAAGCTGTTGAGGGGGGCTTAGTCTTGTATTGGAATAGCGAAGCAGAATGCATGTCGAGGAATAGGTTACAAGAATTGCAGCTCAAGCGATTGCAAAAGATTGTTGAACGGGTTTATAACAACGTGCCTCATTATTGTCGCGTTTTTCAGGCCGTTGGCATAGAGCCTGGTGATATTCGCAGCTTGGAAGATCTCTCCCGGCTGCCTTTTACCGTGAAGCAGGATTTCCGGGACAATTATCCATTTGATTTGTTTGCAGTACCGCAAAATGAAGTTGTTCGCTATCACTCATCTTCGGGCACCACCGGAAAACCTACTGTAGTAGGTTATACCCGCAACGATCTGGGCACCTGGTCGGAGTTAATGGCTCGCTGCCTGGTCAGCGCCGGCACCACACGAAATTCGGTGGTGCAAAACGCTTACGGCTATGGTTTGTTTACCGGCGGGCTGGGAGTTCACTATGGAGCGGAGTTGGTGGGGGCGGCAGTAATTCCCATTTCCGGCGGTAACACTCAGCGGCAGGTAATGGTGATGAAAGATTTCGGCACCGATATTCTAACCTGCACACCTAGTTATGCTTTGTTTATTGCTGAAGTGATTGAAGAAATGGGCCTGAAAAAAGCAGACTTTAAGTTGCGCGCCGGTATCTTCGGCGCCGAGCCTTGGTCAGAAAATATGCGTCAACAGATTGAAACAAGATTGGGCATCACGGCTATCGACATTTACGGTCTCAGTGAAATCATCGGTCCCGGGGTGGCCGTTGAATGTGAGGAAAAGTGCGGCCTGCATATTTTTGAGGATCACTTCATCCCCGAAATTATCGATCCGGTTAGCGGAGCAGTTTTGCCTTACGGTCAGAAAGGTGAGTTGGTCTTTACCACCTTAACGAAGGAAGCCTTACCGATTATCCGTTATCGCACCCGTGATATCACTACTCTTACGGTGGAACCTTGTCTGTGCGGGCGGACCCATGTGCGGATGGCTAAAGTGACCGGCCGCAGCGACGACATGATTATTGTCCGCGGTGTAAACGTCTTTCCCACACAGGTGGAAAGCGTGCTGCTGGAAATCGGCGAAACAGAGCCCCACTATCAGTTGGTAGTAACTAGAAAGGGCAATCTTGATCTGTTGGAAATCCAAGTGGAAGTATCAGAACGGATGTTTTCTGATAAAATTAAAGGAATGGAGGCACTGGAGCGGAAAATTCATACGCAAATCGATTCTATCCTTGGCATCAGTGCCAAAATTCGCCTAGTGGAGCCAAAAACAATTCCACGCAGTGAAGGGAAAGCTAAGCGAGTAATTGATAACCGGCAACTGTAAGGGAGGCAACCGATGAAAAAGCCAAAGCAATTACACAGACAGCAAATTATGGCGATTAAGCCCTATGTGCCCGGGAAACCGGTAGAAGAAGTAGAGCGGGAAATGGGCCTTTCGGGGGTAATCAAGCTGGCATCAAACGAGAATCCGTTAGGGCCTGCCCCGGCCGCCATAGCCAAGATGCAGGAAGTGATCAGTAAAGTAGCCGTCTACCCTGACGGGAACTGTTATTACCTAAAAAACGCCTTGGCGGAAGCACTTAATTTGACACCGGCTCATCTGCTCGTGGGAAACGGTTCGGATGAAGTGATCAAATTAATTGCCGAAGCTTTTCTGTCTGAAGGGGAAGAAGCGGTGGTGGCAGATCCCACCTTCTCCGAATATGATTTTGCGGTGAAAATTATGGGCGGACAGACTGTGGTTGTCCCTACAAAGAATTACACTCACGACTTGGAAGCTATGGCGGCAGCAGTGACAGAGAAAACAAAACTGCTTTTTGTCTGTAACCCCAATAACCCGACCGGCACCAAAGTAGGCAAAGCAGAAGTTAAAAACCTGCTTGATAAGTTGCCTGAAGGGTTGATTACCGTTTTTGACGAAGCGTACTACGAATATGTGGTTGATGAAGATTTCCCGCAGACGCTTGACTTTGTCCGTGAAGGACGAGATGTAATTGTCTTGCGCACTTTCTCCAAGATTTACGGTCTGGCAGGGTTGCGAGTTGGCTTTGGTGTGGCCAAGCCGGAATTAATCAGCTTGCTCAGTCGGGTGAAGGAACCGTTTAATGTGAATATGGTCGCCCAGGCAGCAGCACTGGCTGCTTTGGGCGACGAAGAGCACGTTCTGCGCAGCCGGCAAATGAATGAGGAAGGCAAACAGTATCTTTGCAGGCAGTTTGACAAGCTAGGACTTCCTTTTGTGCCGACACACGCCAATTTTATCTGGGTCAAGAGCAAAGCGGACTGCAAGCAGGTTTTTGCCAAGCTGTTGCAGCGTGGTGTAATTGTCCGCACCGGCGATATTTTTGGTGCTCCGGATGTCATCCGCGTAACCATCGGCACGCCAGAGCAGAACCAACGTTTTATTGAAGCTTTGACGGAAGTGTTGACAGAAGAAGGTATTGTTAGATAAAGCAACCTGACTTTTGCAGTAACCGCAGTCAACTATCTTGACGAGGTGCGATCCCTTTCTCCTTGAAGTGTCCCTTGCTGACAGACTATAATCCAGACTTTTAACAGCATATCAGAGCAAAAAGTGGCTGTAACCCTGTAAATAAAGGAGTTACAGCTTTTCTATTTTTTATATTTTATATTTTTTGCTTTTACTACTTGACATAGTTGAATAAGTCCGAATATAATACAAACACATAGCATACTTTTCCTATATAAATATAGTACTTTAAAGAAAGGGAGCGAAGTAAATGAAAGAGAAAAAAGTGGAATTTGGCGTCTTGAGAGGGTTGCGGTTAAGTAAGGGCTGGATGGCCACAGTCGGTCTGTTACTTGCCTTTGCCTTGACTTTTGGTGTGCTGGCAGGCTGCGGGGGCAGGGAGAATGGTCAGGCAACAAACGCTCCGACGGGCGGCGATGAAAAGCTAACAATAAGACTAGGATATTTTCCAAATATAACCCATATCCAGGCGATGGTGGGCCAAAATGACGGGACTTTCCAAAAAGCTCTGGGGGAACAGGTGGAAATTGAAGAAAAGATCTTTAATGCCGGGCCTAAACTAATTCAAGCACTGTTGACAGGAGAAATCGATCTGGGCTATATCGGACCAGTACCTGCAATTAACGGTTATGTTGTCTCCAATAAAAGTCTGCGAATAATCGCGGGCGCCTCCAATGAGGGAGCCATTCTGGTGGCTGGAAAAGGCGCCAATATTAAAAATGTAGAAGACCTGGCGGGTAAAAAAGTAGCTGTTCCCCAGTTGGCCGGCACTCAGGATCTCACTCTGCGGAGGCTGATGAAAGAAGCAGGACTAAAGGATGCCTCCAGAGGCGGAACAGTGACGGTGATTCCCGCAGAAAACCCAGATATTCTGACTCTGATTGCCAGAGGTGAGGTAGATGCCGCCCTAGTTCCCGAACCGTGGGGTTCCAGAATCATCAAGGAGACAGGCGCCAGCGTGGTATTAGAAGCGGACCAGCTATGGAAGGACGGAAGCTATGCGACGGCAGTAGTTATCGCCACCACAGAATTTCTGGCAGAGCAACCTGAGCTGGTGGAAAAATGGCTGGCGGCCCATGTGGAATTAACGCAGAGAATCAACAACGATCCTGAAAGCTATAAACAGATCTTCAATAAACAGTTTGAGAAACTGACTGGGAAAACGCTTCCCCAAGATGTACTGGACAGTTCATTTAGGCGGCTGTTGGTTACTTACGACCCTGAAATCACTTCGATAACAGATTTTGTCACATTAAAAGTAGCTACTGGCTACCTTGAACAAGAGCCGGATATTTCCCAGCTTTTGGATTTGGCGCCCCTCAATAGAGTTCTGAGAGATCAGGGCTTAGCAGAAGTAAAATAGTTTTCGGATTGGCTGCTCCAAAATTAAGAAGATGTCAGAGGGGTTGATGGTGTGCTGGAAATAGTAAATGTTCATAAGAATTTTAAAACTAAAAACGGAGTAACCAACGCCCTGCAAGAAGTCAATCTTAGCGTAAAAAATGGAGATTTTGTAGTTTTGGTCGGACCTTCTGGATGTGGGAAGTCAACCCTGTTGAACATTATCGCGGGTCTGGAAAAGGCTACTTCGGGACAGGTTTCTAAATCAGGCAGACCAATTCTGGATGCTGGCCCTGATCGTATGGTGATGTTTCAGGAAGCGGCTCTTTTCCCTTGGCTCAAAGTAATCGACAATGTAGAGTATGGGATGAAAATCAAGGGAACAGGCAAACGGGAGCGAAGGGAGAAGGCCATACACTACCTAAAAATGGTACACCTGACCCGTTTTGCATCAGCTTATCCTCATGAACTTTCCGTGGGCATGCGTCAGCGGGTGGCGTTGGCCAGAGCCCTTTCTATGGACTCGGATATGCTTTTGATGGATGAACCTTTTGCCGCTTTGGACAGCCAAACCAAAAGCATACTCCATGCGGAACTGCAGCAAATCTGGGGCGCCACAAAAAAGACGATCATCTTTGTGACTCACAACGTGGAAGAGGCTGTTTTACTGGCAGAACGGGTCATCGTCATGACTGCCAATCCAGGCAGGATCAAAAAAGAGTTCCGGGTACAACTAGCCAGACCAAGGAACATGGAAGATATCGACTTGACCCGCACCGTCGGGCAGATACTGGGTGAACTCAAAGAGGAGGTGGAAAAGGTTGCGAAAGCAGAGCTTGACAGTGACTGGTCTCTTGAAAATAGCTCCTTTATATCTCGCCCTGATACTCATTTGGGAAATGGTATATAGAACAGGCATCTGGCCTTCCTTCCTTTTCCCTTCCCCTTCGGGGGTCTTGGAGAACCTGAGCGCAGGGATACAGGATCTGAGCATACCCATTGCCGCTCAAATCAGTATACAGCGGCTTTTTATCGGTTATTCCATCTCACTGGTGATCGGATTACTACTAGGCATCATGATTGATCGGATCAAATATCTGGATCAAGCCTTATCTCCTCTACTGCTGGGCGTGCAAACACTGCCAAGCATTTGCTGGCTTCCTCTGGCCATTCTCTGGTTTGGTCTGGGAGAAGAAGCCATTATCTTTGTTATCGCCATCGGGTCCATTTTTTCCATCTCCATGGCCGTTGTTTCAGGCATCAAACAAATTCCACACCTTTATATCAGGGCGGCTAAAACAATGGGCGCCAAGGGCCTTCGCCGCTACACCTCCGTTGTTATTCCTGCCGCTTTGCCTGCCATCATTTCGGGCATGAAACAGGGTTGGTCCTTTGCCTGGAGGGCTTTAATGGCTGGAGAACTGCTGACGCCTACTTCCGGACTGGGCTATGTGCTGATCATGGGACGTGATCTTCATGATATGAACCAGGTGGTAGGAATTATGATTGTGATTGTCATCATGGGTGTAGTTACTGACCGTCTGCTTTTCGGCAGGGTGGAGCATGCCATCCTTTACCGCTGGGGGTTGACCAGAAGTCATTAATGACTTTCATAAGCAAGAGATGTGCTCCGTAAGGAAGAATAGATCATTTAAGGAGAAATAACAATGGCTCAGAGCTACGTTCTTTCGCACCTCAGAGCTCTCGAAGCGGAGAGCATCCACATTCTCCGTGAGACCGCCGCGCAGTTTTGCAATCCGGTCCTGCTTTACTCCATCGGGAAGGACAGCTCCGTATTGGTGCATCTCGCACGCAAAGCGTTCTACCCTGGCAAACTTCCGTTTCCGCTTCTTCATATCGACACCACTTATGAATACCCGGAGATGATCGAGTTCCGTGACCGTTTCACCAAAGAGATCGGCGCCGAACTCCGTGTTTACACTAATCAGGAAGCGATTAACGCCGGCGCAAACCCTTATGACCTCGGCACTGCCAAGTGCTGCCATCTGCTCCGCACCCGCGCTCTCGTCGAAGGACTCAAGGAAGGCAACTACGACGCTGCGATTGGCGGCGGTCGCCGCGACGAAGAAAAGTCTCGCGCCAAGGAGCGGGTCTTTAGCTTCCGCGACAAGGCAGGCCGCTGGGAACCGCGTAATCAGCGGCCGGAGCTTTGGAACTTCTACAATGGCGCCGTTAATCTCGGCGAGAGCATTCGCGTTTTCCCGCTCTCCAACTGGACTGAGAACGACGTTTGGCGTTACATCGAGCTTGAAAATATCCCAGTTGTGCCGCTCTACTTTGCGAAGCCGCGCGAGGTCATCGTGCGCGGGCAGACGTTGATTCCGCTGCAGAGCAACGTCAAGATCTTCGATGGCGAACAGACCGAGACGGTTAATTGCCGCATGCGCACGCTGGGTTGCACGCCCTGCAGCGGCGCCATCCGTTCCGAAGCCCGCACTAGCGGTTCGATTATCGAAGAACTTGTCTCCTTTCGCCGCAGCGAACGCGAGAACCGCGTTATCGACCACGACCAGGAAGGTTCCATGGAGCTTAAAAAGCGGGAGGGTTACTTCTGATGAGCATTACTACACAAGCTAAAACTGTCACCCTCGCCCACTTCACCGCCCCCGGTGATGAACTGCCGTTGCTACGCATGTCGACCGCCGGCAGTGTTGACGACGGCAAAAGCACTCTCATCGGCCGGTTGCTGTTCGATACCAAGACAGTTCTCGAAGACCACCTCGATGATGTTAGCAAGAGCAAGGTGAACCGTGCTTCGCGCGGCCTCGACCTCTCGCTCCTCACCGACGGATTGCGGGCTGAGCGCGAACAGGGTATTACTATTGATGTTGCCTACCGCTACTTTAGCACCGCGCGCCGCAAGTTCATCGTCGCAGATACCCCGGGCCACGAGCAATACACACGCAACATGGCTACCGGCGCTTCCACCTCGGACCTCGCCGTCATTCTGATCGATGCGCGCAAGGGTTTTCTTGCGCAGTCGAGGCGTCACGCCTTTATTTCCTGGCTGCTGGGTGTGCGCACCCTCGTTTTTGCCATCAACAAGATGGACCTCGTCGGATTCAGCCGGCAGATATTTGAGCAGATCCGCGAGCAGTCCAACACCTTGCTCTCGCTGCTCGACGATGTTCATGTCCATTTCATCCCGGTAAGTGCCTTGGACGGCGACAACGTCGTCATAAAGAGCGAACGCATGCCCTGGTACGATGGCCCGCCATTGCTTGACATTCTCGAGACCGCTCGACCTAGCATTGACGTCGCCGCCCTGCCGCTGCGCTTCCCGGTGCAGACGGTGATCCGCCCCGACCCCGACTTCCGCGGCTTTGCCGGGCAGCTTGCCAGCGGCCACCTCCGCTTAGGCGACGAAGTCACTGCCCTTCCCGGCGGTCAGAAGAGCCGCGTGGCGCGAATCGTCACTTTCGATGGTGACCTTGAGGAAGCCTTCGCGCCGATGTCGGTGACTCTCGTGCTCGAAGACGAGCGCGATATTGCCCGCGGCGACATGCTTGTTGCCACCTCCAAAGTCGCGTGCCAAGCGCAGACCGTCGAAGCCACGGTCGTCTGGATGAGCGAAGAGCCGCTCTTCGCCGGCCGCTCGTGCCTGATTCAGCAGGGGCCGCGTGTCGTTTCGGCCCGTGTCTCGCGCATCCTCCACCGCTGGGATGTGGAGCGGCTTGAAACCCGCGTAGCCTCATCACTTTCACTGAATGAAATCGGCGTCCTCGAAATCGAAGCCGCTGAACCTTTGCTCTTCGATCCATACCGGGAAAACCGCGCAACGGGCGGCTTCATTGTGGTCCACCGCATCTCTAACCTCACGCTCGGCGCCGGCCTTATCGAACGCGAATCCGAAAACATATCTGAATGCGGTCCGCTTTCACCTGAAGAGCGCCTGTGCCTGCGCGGCCATAGCGGCGCCTGGGTCGATCTTTCGAAAGTTCAAGAGTGCGCCGATGCTCTTGAGCGGGCGCTACTCAACGTACACCTCCATGTTGTCCGCACTGAGCAGCCCGAGCTCCGCCGGCTCGGCCTCATCGTGCTTACCTTCGGCTTACACGAAGGCACGCCGGACGTGGTGGTGGATGGAAACGACCTGCGCGGTGCTATCGAGGCGATCCGCGCCAAGACTACCCTCGATACGCTCCACGCGTTCGGGGAAGGGGAGGGAATATAATGTCGCAAAAATCGGTTCAGTCGGCACGGGATATCATCGCTAAGGCGCTTGAAAGCTCCACGAACCCTTGTTTCACCTGCTCATTTCAGGCCGAAGATGTCGCGATCCTTGACCTGCTCCGCCGGCAGCGCCCCGAAGTCACTGTTTTGTTTCTTGAAACCGGATATCACTTCGCTGCGCTCATTGCCTACCGGGATCGTTTGGCCAGCGAGTGGAATCTCAATCTGGTGAATATGGAAGCGCTGCAGCCGGTCGCTGTGCAGGAAGCCGAGTTTGGCAAGCTATACGAGACCGATCCCAACCGCTGCTGCTCCTTGCGCAAAGTTGAGCCGCTGATGCGTAGCATCGCTAACTACGACCTCTGGTTTACCGGACTCCGCCGTGAGCAGAGCCCGACGCGCGCTAATCTTCAACCTTTCGACACACACCGCTTCCCGGACGGCCGCACGCTCGCCAAGGTCAGCCCGCTTTACGATTGGACCACCGCTGAGGTCTTCGCTTATCTTGCCGTGAACGAGATTCCTGTCGTTACGCTTTACAGCGAAGGCTACACCAGCATCGGCTGTGAGCCTTGCACTGCTAAGCCCGCCGCAGGCGAGCACGCCCGCAGCGGACGCTGGGGCGGCAGTAAACTCGAGTGCGGCCTCCACACCGTAAGCGTGAAAGAGAGCTGAGAAGGAGGAAGGATTTTCGAGCATGTATAGGCAAGAGGTCAATTGAAGAGGCAGAAGCTGGGTGGTATGATTATACAGTAACTAACAAGAAAAACGCTGTACGCTCTATCCAGAGCAGCGTTTTTCTTGTGTCTGTCTATTCTGGTTATACCGGTCTGTTCAACAGGTAGTAGAGCCCGATAATTAAGAGTACTCCACCCAGCCAAAAAAACCAACCGGGACTCCCAGTCTGTCCGCCGGAGCTGTGTCCTCCGCAGCAACCGCCCATCAGTCAACGCCTCCCTTGTTGATTAGTATTTTCCGGTTTTTCCGGCCCACAACGGCGCACAGGGCAAAACAAAGAACAGCGATTAAGACACTGGCATACTGCGCCGGTGTTATGATGACCTGAGACCGGAAAAACTCGATAAAGAATCGGGACACAGAATAAAGAATCGCAATCAGCAACAGGCTTTCCCCATTATAGCGTAGCTGCTCTCTTCTGCGCCACAGCACGAAAAAAATCACGAATCCGGCCAGGGCCGAATAAAGCTGTACCGGGTGCCTGGGCTCCCCGCCCACCACGACGGCCCAGGGGACCGCTGTCACGTTGCCATAGATATCGCAACCAATCCGGCCTACTGCATAGCCTAGGGCTAACCCCGGCGCCAGCAAGTCACCCAGGCCGGCAAAGGACCACTTGTTCCTGCGCGCAAAAAGTAGCGTTACTAGTATTCCCGCCAGTACGGCGCCGTGAAATGCCAAACCACCCTGGTGAACTGACAGGATGTCAAGCGGCGCCCCGCGGAAAGAATCCCAATTTAGGATGACGAAAAGAGCACGCGCTCCGGCCAATCCAGCCGCAAACAGCCAAAAGACCAAGTCTATGATTTTTTCAGTCTCAAAGCCTTTTCGCTCGGCTTCTTTCAGGACTACATACATTCCCGCCCCAAAGCCCAGCAATACCATCACTCCATAAAGGTGTACGGAAAAATTTCCAATGGTAAAAAGAATTTTCGGTGAAGACATTTAACTCTCCCTTTCTCCTTGACATACCCGTTGCTGACAGTCTATAATTATTTTACTACATTATGTAGGAGAGATGCAAGTGGAGAGAATCTTGCCTTACCTTGTGTTATTGCTGTGTCCTCTGATTCATATTCTCATGATGCGTGGCTTCAGGCACAGAGGCTACGACGAAGAGCGGAGAAAATCCGAAAAGGAACGCTAACTCTCTCGGAGGTGCTTTCAATGTTTAAATGGTTGAAACAATTTCTTGAAAAGCTAGCTAGGACCAACCGGGAAGAATTTAAAGGTACCGCCCCCGACTGTTGCACAATCAATCGTCCTGATCCCCGGCCCAAAGCGGAGGGAAATCCCACAAAAAAGCCGGAACACTGATGCTGGTTTTTCATTGTGTGGCTATTTTCAGAGTAGACACCCATGCCGCCTGCGGCACCAGCGGAAGGATGAAAACAGCCTCCTGTCGAATGTTCTTTTTGCGGCTGGCGACGAGGTCGTATTTACTTGGTACTTCGAGTCCGATGAGTAGACGGAC
>JAGXTN010000008.1 GCA_018333455.1 Dethiobacter sp.
CAACCTTAAGATGGTCGCCTTTATAAATTGTTCTGCCGGTTGACAAAGCTTTATGGGCAATATTTACCGGAGCGTTGCGTAAAAGTACTAAATCAACATCATCACGTTTTAGGATTATCGATAAGTCTGCGGAAAGCTTTAATTCATCCATCAAAGCAATTTTGTCTTCCAGCAGCACCGCAATGTCGATATCACTTAGAGTAGTTTCGTCCGGAGTGCCAAAAGAACCAAAGAGAATGACGAGCAAAACATTCTTCTTGTCTTTAAAATATGGTCTCAATTTTTCGGATATTGCGTGTATGCCGGAAAAATTCATTTTAGAACACTCCCAATAGTACAAGTGCCTTAATACTAACATTAATTTCCTAACCTCACAAGTAAAATGGCCGCTAAATACAAAATCACCGCTGCACTTCTCAGTAGGGAGCCGGAGCGAAAGCATTAGCGAAAAAGAACGTAAAACACTTTGCAATTACCTAATTGAATTGTACAATGTAATTGAATAAGCAAGAAGCGGTTTCTCACGGCTGAAAGCCAAAAAAAGACCTAAAAAAGAAGAGGAGAGATGCAGATGTTTGCACGTTCCAAAAAACTCTTTGCCGCAGCCAAAGAAGTGCTACCCGGCGGCGTAAATTCCCCGGTGCGCGCTTTTAAGTCGGTGGGCCTAGACCCGGTATTTGTTGCTAAAGCCAAAGGTTCAACTATCTATGATGTGGACGGCAACGAGTACATAGATTATGTGGCCTCCTGGGGACCGATGATCTTGGGGCATGCCCATCCCCGTATTGTCGCCGCTATCCAAAAAGCGGCGGAACTCGGTACCAGTTTTGGCGCGCCAACCGAGCTGGAGACAGAGATGGCGCAGCTTGTTTGCGCCGCCGTTCCTTCTATCGAAATGGTACGCATGGTTAACTCCGGCACCGAAGCAGTCATGGGCGCCCTGCGTTTGGCACGCGGTTTCACCGGCCGCCAGAAAATCCTGAAATTTAACGGTTGTTACCACGGCCACAGTGATAGTTTATTGATTAAGGCAGGTTCCGGCGTAACTACGCTTGGCTTGCCTGATAGCCCTGGCGTCACCCCCGGCACCGCCCAAGATACTTTGACAGTCGAATATAACGACCTGGCGGCAGTCGGGGAAGTTTTCAGCAAGTTCGGAGAGGAAATTGCCGCCGTGATCGTGGAGCCGATTGCCGGCAATATGGGTTTAGTAATTCCCAAGGAGGGTTTTTTGGCCGGTTTGCGGCAAATCACCAGTCAATACGGTGCTCTCCTGATCTTTGACGAAGTGATGACCGGTTTTCGCGTAGCTTACGGCGGCGCGCAAGAGCTGTATCAAATCAAACCCGACCTTACCACCCTCGGCAAAATCATCGGCGGCGGCTTACCGGTAGGCGCCTACGGCGGCCGGAGAGAGATTATGGAGCTGCTTGCACCAAGCGGTCCGGTTTACCAGGCAGGCACCCTTTCCGGCAACCCGCTCGCCATGGCCGCCGGCCGTGAAATGCTGCTCGCGCTGAAAGAGCCGCATGTTTACCAAAGGCTCGAGAAATTTTCGGCAGGGCTTGCCGCGGGGCTTGCAGTTCTTGCTGAAAAGCACGGGGTGGAGACTTGTTTTAAACGGGTAGGCTCGATGTCGTGCGTTTATTTCACTAAAGAAGATGTGCAGGATTTTCCCGGCGCAGTCACCGCAAATATCCCGCGCTTTAAAACATATTTCAAAACGATGCTGGAAAACGGCGTCTATCTAGCCCCTTCGCAGTTTGAGGCCGGTTTCGTTTCTTTGGCTCATACTATTGACGATTTGGACAAAACGATAGATGCTGCCGATAAAGCGTTTGCCGCCGCAAAAACTTTGCCATGTGAGAACTAGAGGTCGACAAATACCCTCTCCCTCCGGGAGAGGGTGTAGCGCAGCGAGGGTGAGGGGGACATGCGCTTGCCCGGCCTTCAATTGTAGTTCATCTTGTTTTTAAGCTACTTTCACTTGTCCTTACGCCAACCTAGCCATCACACTAGCATTGCCCTCACCCTAGCCCTCTCCCGGGGGGCTTATCATTACCCATAAGTCGTGACTATCATTAGGTA
>JAGXTN010000143.1 GCA_018333455.1 Dethiobacter sp.
CCCATTTTCGCGAACCTTCTTTCCTGACAGTTTCCTGTCTTTTATTATATCAGGCTCACTAAGAATTTCGGAAATTTTGTCTAGTTTCATGGGGACATTATAGTTTTAGTTGATTTGCAGGATTTATACAGTAATAAAGGTGAGACAAAAAACTAGGATCATGTAGGACAAGTGCTCGACCAAATTAAAAGAGAGTAAAGCAACATCACCCTCTTGGCCCGGAAAAGCCTTTTGAGAGGAAGCTAAATCTTTTACCCTCCGGTTTTTATTATAACCCGCAGGGCGAAAATTGCACATGATGTTGCTTCAATTGCTCTAATTTACAAAGGAAGGAGGTGCCAATATGAGTAAATTCAAGAAGAGCATAAGGGTGTTCCTTGTCGTATCCATGTTGCTGATTGTTGCTTCTGTTCCGGTTTTTGCGTTCACTACGGCTAATCATGTCGTTTTCGAGTCGGGGTTGAATAACTCTGTCAGAGCCAGCTTCTATGCAAATCGGAATACAGGGAGCAACCCGGTATGGGGCGCTCAACCAAACAAGCATATTAAACAATGCTTTGTCAGACTAATTGAAGGCGCATTTGACAGTGGACGAGTGTACAGTGATGTAGCATACAGCATAAGTGATCCTGTCATGAAAACAGCATTCACCAGCAGATGGAACAATCCCTTCCATACCGCTTATACGTATTACGGATGGAACCAGTATTTCTAAAACACACTATAAGTCCCTAAAGTTGAGGGCAGGTACTGTGCCTGCCCTCAACTAAACATTATCAGGGAGGGATGATCTACATCAGACAGATTCTGCATAGAGCGTCTTTGCTCATAATTCTGTTTGCCGCCGTGGCGGCAATGGTAGGGCTTTGTTTTACCACGATAGCCCAATTTTATATTATGGAAGCCGTGGATCCTGATTTCCTTTCCGACAACTCTGTTAAGGTGGAAATTCATCAAAGTAACGATAATGAACCCTTAGTTCAAACAAAGGACTTGCTTGAATACTTCTCTTTACAGGGCGGAAGTTTGATTGTTTATAGGAGTTACCCCATTGCAAACGGAAAAGCTGTTTTCCTTTCCGCCGATACTGTATTTAAGCCAGAGATCATAGAGGGACGCAGTTTCTCTACGGATGACTTTGAGCAGCAGGCAGCGGTGGCGCTTATCGATGAAAGAATCCGTGTCAGATGCGTTAAGAGAGATGGGGAACTTTTTTTACTGCATGAAAATAATGAATACAAGGTCATCGGTATCTTTAAAACCCAAACTGCCAGACAATACGGAGGGTGGGGCGATACTTCCGGCGCATTATACTATGTGAACATGGCTGCCGCAATAGGTAAAAATCTTGACACGCCTCTAAGCGGCATTTATTCCATAGACGCAAAGGAAAAAAGCATGGATTCCTTTGATGGATTTATGACATATGCCAAAAAAATCAATCCGGAAATCAATATGCGAGCCGAAGTAACCACAGCTTCAACGACAGAGCATCTTATTCAATCCATTCGCAACACACAGGTCTTAATCATAGCGTTCGCATTAACGATTATTCTAGTTTTATTAAATGTTTTCAGTACGACACATTACTGGCTTGAGGGTAGATATAAGGAATTGGCAGTAAGAATCATGTCGGGTGCCGTAACACCCAGCCTTCGCGGGATGCTGCTCCGTGATTATCTCCTGATTGTCACCATCGGCTATGGTATCGGTTTGGCATTGGCAATAATAATTATAAAAGCAGGCTGGTTCCACTTTATTGGCGAAAGCGTTCATCTGTTCGCAGTTGTTGCGGGATATCTGCTTTGTTTGGCAGCGGGAACCGTTACCGGGTCGATTGCCTTGGCTTTACGCCTGAAACAAGAAATCATCACGCAGATAAGGGGGTGAGGATTTGGAACAACTCAGATACGCCTGGGAAGATATAAAAGATCAAAAAATACGGAATTTTGTTCTGTTTATACAGATAACCGCTGCTTTGGTACTCTTTAGTATCATTGTTTCTGTCGTGGTGCATGTAAGCAGTTACCGGGAAAAATTGAATGGGATTATCGAAGGGCAAGAAATTTATTTAGTTCGCGATATGACCGATCAAAGCAGGTTTGACCAAATAGTGACAAACCCAGATAGTTCGACGAAACTCAGGGAGCTCTATCAGTTTATGAAGCATAACCCTTTATTTGATACCTATACAGCCGATGCTCAACATTTCATGTGGCTGGCTGAGGACAAGTCCGACAATTCCTTAGCTGTTCGCTCCAACCCACCCCATAAGGGTTATAATCTCTTAAAAATTGATGCTAAGTTTATGGACGTATACGAACTGCAATGCGTAGAGGGATTGCCTTTCATCAGAGAGGATTTCTCAAGCACGGGAGAAACAATCCCCCTCTTGTTAGGTTATGATTTTCGTCCTTTTTATCAGTTGAATGACATTATCACCGACACCATAGGTTTTCGCTACCATGTGATTGGCTTTTTGGAGCAATCGTCTTATTTTATGCAGCCCGGCAAAAGCAGTGAAATATACCCACTGGACACATGGTTTGTTATTCCTGTTCGTCCTGATCTCGATGGTTCTTATGATTCTGCGATTATGACAACTTATATCATTACGAATGACCCTTCTCATTTGCAGAAAATTCAGCAGAAGTCAACCGAGCTTGGATTGTTTACTTTTGAGTTCAGAAGCTTTACGGAACAGATGGGACGGATACAAGAAGAGATTGATCTTCAGATCAAGATTATGGGTCTAATGTTTTTGGTTGTACTCATATTCAGTATGATTGGCCTCATCTCCAACCTTGTGCAGTTTATTGATACCCACACAAAAGAATTTGCCATTCATATGCTCTGCGGAGGCCAGGTATCATCAATCATCCGCCGGATTCTAACGCAAATCATCTTAATGCTCATCTTAGCCAATATGATTATACTTGCAATCCATGGAGCCAGCTCCATAACCCTTGCGACCATCGCCTTTGGTTTAGTGATTGGATCGCTCATCGCGCTTTACCCGGCAATAAAACTGTCGGCAATGGGAATAAATGATCTGCTTAGAAGGAGTGAGTAACATGAGTATTATTAAAGTGGATAATATTGTCAAAACATATGGTAGCGGTGAAGCAGAAGTAAGAGCTTTACAGGGAGTGTCACTGACTATAGAAAAAGGTGAAATGATTGCTATCATGGGAGCATCCGGGTCAGGGAAATCAACACTTTTAAATATCCTTGGCTGTTTGGATAAACCCACCAATGGCCAGTATTATCTTAAATCTCGGCCTATTATGACATTTAATTCAAAAGAAATGGCAGTACTTCGTAATCAGATTTTTGGCTTTATTGTACAGGACTTTGCTCTGGTAGATCGTTATAATATCTATCGTAACGTGATGATTCCCCTTACTTATTCCAAAAAGCCGATCCATTCTAAGAAAAGTAAGATCGAGGATGTACTGTCCCAATTGGGAATTTTAGACAAAAGAAATGTCTTGGCTTTAAAGCTTTCAGGCGGTCAACGCCAGCGAGTGGCTATCGCCAGAGCCATTGTCAATGATCCGGACATTATCTTGGCCGATGAGCCTACAGGCGCATTAGACAGCAAAACCGGGAATGAAGTCATGAGTATTTTCAAGAAACTAAACGACGCGGGAAAAACTATCATCATTGTAACCCATAATTCTGATGTAGCATCTTCCTGTCACCGAATAATTGAGATTCGAGACGGAAAAATCGCTTAATTATTTGGAAAAACTGAGAAAATCCTTAATTTGCACCTCCTTAAAAATAGATGCACACCTCCACCCTATATAGTCTGGAGCGACACCGCAAGGCCACGGAGCGGGTTGCCGAACTTGAGAGGCTGAAGCGTGAGCGCCAGAACAAGTCGTTAGTTCTTGACAACTTTATACGAAACAGGCTTGCAGGGCTGCATTTTTGATGCCTTTTTGTAATCCACAGTTTTATGGCTACACACCTCTTCTTGAACTGTAAAATTGTTCCAAAATTAGGATTGACGTGAGGGGAGGGGTGTTATATAATCACCAAAAAGGAAATTTCTACCATATTTAGTCGGGATAAGGATTATGCAATGTCAACAATTTCAAGTCGTTTTTTACAGATGTAGTGCAG
>JAGXTN010000167.1 GCA_018333455.1 Dethiobacter sp.
CTCTACAAAAGAGGGCAGCAACCCAAACGTTCTGTTGCAGGCTTTGTGTTTGCATTTAAAACGGAAGATCAGAATCTCTAAAATCTCTTCCAGAGTGTATAGCATGCGATTGTAGTAGCCGTGACGGTGAAATCCCACCGATGTTCCACAGTACTGACATACGGTTGGGCGCCACTCTTTGGGGCAGCCATTTAGTATCATTTCAAGATAGGTCTTTACACAGGTATCCCAATTCATGTAAGATAATGACACGGACGCGTCTTTAGACGCTCTGCTGGAGAGGGAAACCTGCGCTTGCGAGGCATGATGGTTTCCCTCTTGCTATTTTCCGTGGTTCTCCTTATGTATGATTGTCGGTAGAATAGACAATGTCTACCACCAATCATTATGCCACGACTCCGTCAAAACGGGCAAGAAAAAACCGCTCCCGCACCGACACGGTGGGTGGGCGGCGACAGCAAAGGCGCCGGATTAAAAAAGCCGGGTTCCCTGTGATGAAGACCTTAGACGATTTTAATTACGAACGGCTCGAACATGTATCAAAAGCCTTAGTCTGGGAGCTTGCTGCCTGTGATTTTATTAGAAACAGGCAAAACATCGTGATGATCGGGAACTCGGGAGCCGGTAAGTCGCATCTATCCATCGGGCTGGGCATGAATGCCTGTTATGCCGGGTTTAATGTCAAATTCTACACTGCCATGAACTTGGCCAATGAGCTTGCTGAGGCGATACAGCTACACCGCCTATCGAGATTAGAAAAGAGCCTGACTAAATTTGATTTGCTTGTTCTCGATGAGCTAAGTTATTTAACCTTTAACCGTCACCAATCTGAAATGTTATTCCAGGTTATTTCGGAACGCTCTGAAAGAGCAAGTGTTATTGTGACCACCAATCTAGAATTCTCCCGCTGGACGGAGTTGTTTGAGAATGAACTCATGGTGGCTGCAATGATCGACAGGCTAACCTTCCGCTCACATGTATTCAACATGAACGTTAAAGAGTCTTACCGACTGGAACAAACATTATTAAAAGAGAAACGAAGAATCTGAAGAATCCTTCCTCTACAAAAACAGCCTCTGTTCAATCGGTCATTAATCCTTGGCTTAACAGGGGCACGTTCTTAATGAAAGTGGCTCAATATTCTCTTGGCGATTTGTTCAAAGTGGTTCATAATTTTCCTGGCGTTAGTGGCTCATTTTTTTTCTGGCACGTGGCTCACTATTTTATTGACAATCGCATAAAGACACCTGATAACATAAGAAAGCTTGGAGGGGCGCTCTTTTGTGATCGCCGGTACGATACGGTCTTTGTATACCATAATGGAGCGGATTCCTATTATAGCGTCAGAGGTTTTCGTGGCTCAATATTGATCTAAAAAAGGGATAATTAAAGCAGGTGGACAATAAGCCGATATGGATTTAGATAGGAGAAAATAGCTTATGACAAAGACATATTTTAATCCGGGCTGCGCTTTAAGTATCTATAATCCTGAAACGGAGAATAAAATTTTGAAGTTTTTGAATGATAACTACGGGAAAGTAAAAACGGGCAGATTCAATGCCTTGCAGTGAGGTTTGTGTATACTGTGTCTCCTGTATCAAATCAATGTACATTGGTGGCAAAACGCCAAGGCATTTGATAGACCTTCTCATGGGCACAGCAACTGAGCCACAGATATTTGATGCCGAGCAGTGGCATAAACAGTTGCAAGACTATATCGACAAGCATTAATGCTTATAGCGTTGAAAGGATCAATCCGGCCGGCAAGATCAGCATGCAACTGGCAAATAATGTGCTTTAACAGTAATGTACTCAACTTTCCCACCCAAAATCAAACCTAAACCTTAAAAAACCCATATATTAATTGACATTAAAACTACAGAAAACCCCCTCGGTATGGTATAATTGAAGTGTCCAAATCCCAATAATACCAGCCATTTGGAGGTTTCCTATGACTAATATTATATCAGAAATGACACCCAATGAAC
>JAGXTN010000012.1 GCA_018333455.1 Dethiobacter sp.
AATTCGCAGCGTTAAGACATGCCAACGGTTCACATGCTGTAAGCCCAGAGGTTTTGGCATGTTAGCGAGAATTACTGTTCGTAGCTGCGAAAACGTGCGAGCGTTGCATTTGAGGAAGGCTACATTGCCCAGAATGCTTCAATATCTCATCCCCGGTGTCAAGCGTGTCTCTGGTTCAGCCCCTCGGGAGATGGCTAGGGGTGAGGACATCGCGAGGACAGAGTGAAGTATTATTTTCATCCTTCTGACGGTGCCTCGTCTTTATGAGGGCATGGGGGCCTACTATCTGCTTGGGCGGGTTTGAAACCCGCCCCTACATGGTACGAGCGAATCAGAAGCGTTCCCTTCTGCCATCCAATTCCCTTCTCCCATTGGTGTCTGTGAATCGGCTATTTCGCCGATTCAAACGAGTCCGACATCTGACCTCCGACCTCTAGCAAACCACCCCGCCCTGACGGGCACCCCTCCTAGGGAGGGGAATTTTTAAGTAAGATCCTGGTAGAGAATAGTACTTAAATAGCGCTCCCCAGTGTCGGGGAGAACTACCACTATATTTTTTCCCTTGTTTTCAGGGCGCTTGCCAATTTCGGCGGCGGCAAAAGCGGCGGCACCGGAAGATATCCCCACCAACAGCCCCTCTTGTTTTGCCAAAGCGCGCGCCGTCTCGATGGCCTCTTCATTTTTTACGAGAAACACTTCATCAATCACACTTTTATTGAGGATATCCGGAATAAAACCGGCACCGATTCCCTGGATTTTATGAGGACCGGGACTGCCGCCGGAAAGCACCGGCGAATCGGCAGGTTCCACCGCAATAATGCTCACACCCGGCTTCCTTTGCTTTAGCACTTCGCCCACGCCTGTAATCGTGCCGCCGGTGCCTACGCCGCCAACAAAGATGTCTACTTCACCGTCTGTATCTCGCCAGATTTCTTCTGCTGTTGTTACACGATGGATCTGCAGATTAGCCAAGTTTTTGAACTGTTGAGGAATAAAAGCGTTAGGCGTTTCCTCTGCCAGCTCTTCAGCTCTCCTAATCGCTCCTTTCATCCCTTCCGCACCGGGAGTAAGGATCAGCTCTGCACCCAAAGCTTTTAAAAGGTTTCTCCGCTCAATACTCATTGTCTCCGGCATGGTAAGAATCAGCCGATAACCTCTAGCAGCTGCCACAAACGCCAGAGCAATGCCGGTATTGCCACTGGTCGGCTCAATAATCACAGAGTTTTTTGTCAGCAGACCTCTTTCTTCCGCATCTTTAATCATCGCGTAACCGATGCGATCTTTAACGCTGCCAAGAGGATTATAATATTCCAGCTTGGCTATCACCTTCGCAACCACACCGGCGTTAGCATTAAAATTCTTTAACTCTAGGAGTGGAGTATTGCCAATTAAATCAATCAGACTTGCAGCAATTTTAGCCATTTTTCTTTCCTCCAGTACAAATATTTTTTCTTGTAGCATAGGAAATTATATTTCTTGTTAATTCTGTTTAAGTAAATTATCTTTAGCGGTGACTTTTCGGTAAGACTGCTCAACTTCAGGCACGTCCATCCACCAGATATCACCGGCACCGCTGATGCTGCCTGCAGATTGACCTTTATCGAAAGCTATAATAAGCATAGCAATGATAATAGCCGCTGTCAACGCCACCCAACTCATGGCAGCAACATACTTGTTTCTCCTGTTTGCTAAATTTTGCATCAGCTTCCCTCCTAGTAAGGCAGCGGAAAAATATTACCACCAAAGAAAATGTAAGCCGCTACCAGTGTCAACACTAAATTTGCCGTCTGGCCCACAATGTAGAGTGTGACGGGACTGCCGCCTTTAATCAGACTGACCAGTCCTTTAAAGTTGGTTTCCAAGCCGATGCTCACAAAAGCCAGAGTAAAGAAAAAGTCACGAAAACCATTGATCGGAGCGGACACAGACGCTACCACCGCAGCGGGGAGCACAAAGGAGAAAACTAAAGATGCCAGCACAAATCCCAGGATAAACTTAGGTAAACGAGTCCAGATTTCCAGGGGGCTTACTTTTTCTTTTTTGCTAGTACCATCCCCTTTTTCTTCTATTCTAATCCAGACTATGGCGATAACAAAAGCAATAATCCCAATCAAAATGTTCTGAATCATTTTAATTACCGAAGCCACTTCCACAGCCTGCTCGCTTAGCATGGTAGCGGCAGCCACCACAGCGCCGGTAGAATCGATCGTGCCGCCAAGCCAGGCACCGCCCACCATGTCGTTAATCCCGGCTAAACGGATCACTACTGGCATGGCAACCATCATGATCACGGTAAAAATCAAGGTAACAGAGACGGCTAAGCTGATTTCCTCTTTTTTTGCGTTGGCTGCCGTACCTGAGGCAATAGCCGCAGACACACCGCAGACTGAAGTGGCAGAAGCGATGGTAATGGCAAGACCACGCTGGTCCTGCATCTTTAAATATTTTTGCGAGAACCAATACATAAAAATCAATACAATTGGAGTAACCAACCAAGCCACACCCAGACCCAAAGCGCCCAAAGCCAGCATGCGGTTAAAAAGGATGGATGCTCCTAGTAAAACAAGACCGGTCTTAATATATAATTCTGTACGGGCCGCCGACTTAACAAACGCGGGAACGCTGATCGTGTTGCTGATCAACAAGCCTAGGACTAAAGCCCAAATCACATTATTAAGCCCATAGTGCCTAAGTGGACTATAGTTGCCCAGCAATTCGGCAACAATACCTATGCTAAAAATCAGCGGAAACGCCAACAAAAACTTGCTCAGTTCTTTTTTCCCGCAAAAACTGACGGAAACTGCAAAGAGAAGCAGAGAAATGAAACCAGTCAGCAAAATACCCGCAAATATTTCGGCAGGAATGGCCGACAGTAAGTTTGCGCCATCTTGGCCCCAGCGGCCCGGCAGCGTCGGCTTCGACAAAAAACCTGCACTTACAGAAATAATGACAACCGCTCCGAGCCAGACAGCCCACCAATCCTCATGCTGCAATAAACTGGACCAACCGTTTTGCCTCTTTTCCACTACCTGATTCACCCCACATCTCCGCCTCTCCCTGCCGCCCCTGCTTGACTCCGGGTCGGCATTTTCAATTCCTACTAATTCTATTAGTTTAGTAGTATTATATATCCCCCTTCCGCAGCTGTCAATAGCTTATCAACTAAATTTATCACAAAATAAAAAAGACGCTTCGCGTTTTCTATCAACTGACGCGTCTTTTTTATCCGCTAGGGGCTGCCGCCCCTTCGGCGAGCCTGAGGGCTCTGAGCACCCCGGGTCTTTGACACTTAATCAAATATAGAAATTCGGAAAAGCCTTGAAAACAGGGCTTTTTTTGTTATAAAAGTGTCAAATTTTAACCGATTAGCATTGCGTAATATTGCGCAATGTGATATAATATAAGGAATTGGAGGTGTCTACTGCTATGAGACTAAGTGTTTCCAAATCTAAAAATTCTACTTCGCTTTATGTCAT
>JAGXTN010000034.1 GCA_018333455.1 Dethiobacter sp.
AAGCTGATAAATCAACATGTTTATGCGTTTTAATTTTCACCCATTGGGTGAAAATTAAATTTAGCTAAAACCCTGATGTTTTCTGATTTTAAGGCCATTTTAAAATTGTTGACGTAGAATCTAGGTAATAGTAACAAGGAGCGAACCGTTTTGGTTGGCTCTTTTCCTTTTATAAGCGATTTGCATCATTGAGCATACTTGTTCATCTAGTAGAGACAATAATAGATGATGAAGTTGTGAAAAGAAATAAAGGAGGCTGTTGAATGTCAATTAAAGATATTGTAAAATCGTATACGCGAAGTGCAAAAAGAATGAGTGGAGATGAGAAAACCTTTGCTGCAGACTTGACCAGCAAAGACTTTAATGATCCCGCTGTCCACGAGCATACTCATGAAGCTAAGGTGGATTATACGAAGATTAAGAAGTCACCCCCCATGGAAGAAGTCCATAAGTGGCAGAGAGATCATATCAAAACAGATGATCAAACCAAAGAAGGCTACCCCCTGAATGTAATTATTGATCCGACAATGCGGGAAATGTACCAGGTTGTAAATAATGCCGGTATGACCAACGTCTTCGACCGTTTTAGTGAACAGCAACCCACTCAATGTAAGTTTTGTATAGAAGGTCTATCCTGTCAGCTTTGTGCTAACGGCCCCTGCCGGATAAGCCAGAAAGCACCTCGGGGCGTGTGTGGTGTTGATGCCCATACCATGGTGGCCAGAAACTTCATGTACCGCCACGTAACCATTGGTACATCGGCCAACATCTTCCACTGTCATCAAGCGGCAAGAACGCTAAAGGCTGCTGGTGACCACCCTGAAAGTGGTTTAAAGATCCGTGACGCAGAAAAACTGAAAAAATATGCGGATATGGCTGGGCTAAACGCTAATCAATCATTAGAGAAGTTAGCTGTGGAGTTTGCAGAATGGGTTATCCGTGACATCCATGCACCCTTCCATATAGAATCCAAAACAGTAGAAGCATTTGCGCCCACGAAGAGAAAAGAACTCTGGCGGAAACTAGGCTTATTCCCTGGTGGCGGCTATAGTGAAGTTGCTTACGCACAAACACAATGTATGACCAACTTTACTTCCGATCCCATTGAATTTTTACTGAGAAGCGTGCGTCTAGGCATTGCCAACGAATACCAAGGGTTGTTTATGCTGAACATCCTGCAGGAAATTTTAATGGGTACGCAGGAAATAACAATGAAAAAACAGAATATGGGCTTACTTAAAGAAAATAGAATTAATGTGATCACCAATGGTCACATGCCGCTGTTAGCCCACGTGGCCATAGATCTGGCATCTAGTGATGAATGGCAGCAGAAAGCAAAAGATGCTGGAGCAGAGGGGATTCAAATCCTTGGGCATGTATGCGAGGGGCAGCAGCTCATCAATTATGAGGGAACCAACGACCAGAAATCCTACGTTGGGCAAGAGGGTGAATGGCTCTCTCAAGAATATTTGCTTGCCACAGGTGTGGTGGATCTGTTTATGTTTGACTATAACTGCACTATGCCCACGATGCCCATTTTTGCTAAAAAATTTGGTACAAAACTTTTAAGCGCTCACCCAGTAATTAAGCTGCAAGGGACGGAAACCCTTGACTTTATACCGGAAAAAATGAAAGAACAGGCAGCAAAGGCCCTGGAGATGGCGATTGAAGGCTTTAAAAAACGTAAGGCTGAGAACAGAGAAACGTATATACCGCCTCATGTTTCAGATTGCATGGTAGGCTTTAGCACAGAGTCTATCAAAAAAGCCTTGGGTGGAAGTTTACAACCTCTGATTGACCAAATAGCTAACGGTAACATTCGGGGGATAGCCACCATCGTCGGTTGTACCACTGCCCGTTACGGTCAAGGTGGAAGCAACATTTTTAAGATTACAAAGGGCTTAATCGAAAACAATATCCTGGTTCTCTCTGGCGGCTGTACATCATCAGTGATGGAGTATACAGGGCTCACCAATCCAAAAGCAGCGGATGAATGTGGTGAAGGACTAAAAGCTGTGTGCAAACAGTTAGGCATCCCACCTGTACTGTCTTACGGCGCCTGTGTAGATATTGGCAAGATGACCCATACAGCCATGGAACTGGCAGATGCGTTAAACATTGACACTAATGCCCTGCCACTGGTTATCGGTGCACCGGAGTATCTGGAACAGAAAGCTGTGGCCGATGCCTGTACCGCCGTTGCTCTAGGCTGGCTTGTCCATGTAGCACCCGTGCCGTCCATTACCGGTAGTGATGTGGTGGTCAAAACCCTGACCGAGACCACGGAAACTCTAGGTCTAGGTAAAGTGGTTGTAGAAATGGATGCAGAGAATACAGTTCAGATCTACGTAGATCATATTGAGAAAAAACGCAAAGAATTAGGGTTAGGCTAGGAGATGAAACAGGGGCTAGCCTGCGGTTAGCCCCTTTCATAAAAAAATACCACAGGAAGCATGGGGACGTGTTCTCGTGCTTCCTTTCTTTTCATCCCACAAGCCAGCCTTCAAACGAGGGCTGGTTTTTTTATGCACAAGGCACGGCGGAAACAAACATTGATGAAGCCAACCTAGCCGCAACAATGCGGAACAAATGAGCATCCACACCAAGGACGCAGAAACCTTCCTAACAGCGTTCACAAACATCGTCGGTTGCGTAGCGCTTCACAGCGTCGGTCACAACGGCAATGTCCCGGCTGCGGATGCAGTCACAGATTGTCCGCTCCAAGCCGTATGCGGTCACCCTATGCCCGAACATCGTTTCCATCTGAACTGTACCCAGTTGGTGGAGTTCACGTTTAACTGAAAAAACGATAAACCCCTCCTCCCTGCGATTATTGGCATTATATCCTGTCGGCACAGTCACAGTATAATTGATTGGATCGCGGTCGGTTAGATCATGAAGGAACAACGCCGTTTCATGTGAGTAGATCAGCTTAGACCAGAAAATACAACCCCAAACTATGAAATATTGGCTCGTACATAAAAAATCACTCACCCCAAAAAATTTTGAGGTCAGTGAAATGTCTGAATAGTTAATTGCGGCTTTTAGAACCATCAAAGCTGCCGAAGACGGAAAAGAAATTTAGATGATACGCTGCCAGTCGCGTCTTGCGTAAAGGATTCTCTCCACATCAACGACTTTTGACTTTTCGTTTATCGTCAAAAAGACAATATAGTTCTTTACGGGCAGCTTGCGATATCCTATCATTGCAAGTCTCTCATCCGTCACAAAAGTGCATTTTTGCTGCATAAGAGCAAGTCCCGCCATCGCTTCGTTCAAGGTATCCATCATCTTTATTGCCGTCATAGGCGCAGACAGTTGCGCGGAGATATATCTCACAATATCGCGAAGGTCGTTATCGGCAGGTTCAGATATCTCAACCCTATATCTTGCCATCTGTAATTTCCTGCCGGATGTCCCGCATGACATCTTCAAGAGGACGCTTCCTGCCCTCTGCTACCGCCGTCCTTCCCTCGTCAAGCAAGCGGTATAGTTCAAGCTTACCGCTTAGCATCTCATAAACCTCCATGCTCATAACGGCCAAATCACCCTGTCCGTTTTTCGTAATAAAGACAGGCTCCCTGCTTTCACGGCAGAATGTCGAAATTTCATTATAGTTATTCCTTAAGTCCGTACTGGATTTAATGTTTGGCATGAAATTATCCTCCTTGACTAATCTAAAGATATTATACACTAATTTCTTTAGATTAGTCAAGTATAATGACATAACAAGCTATTGTTGCGGCAGCTATGCAAGCAGTTGACAAAAATGTTACAGAATCGGGTGGGAGGGACCGAACAGTTTTCCCGACATCCAACTCAACCGTACCTACCGTTCGGTATACGGCGGTTCCAATGTCCGATTATATAACAGAACTCATGGTGCTAAATTCTTTGTGGTTCCTTGGATAAACATTGTCACTGTTTATCTTCCATTAATTAAAGCTTTGCGCATAACCTCCACAGGCGGCTCTTGCCCCGTAAACAATCTAAACGCCCTTGTCCCCTGATGGAGCAGCATCCCCAGGCCATCCAGGCCTGGGTTTTTTAATTCGTCTGCATAAACAAGAAAATCTGTTGACATTTTCCCGTAGCGCAAATCATAAAACATGGCACCGGCAGCAGCAGACAAATCCAGCAGCCACCCGCCGTCATCCCGTCTAAAAGGGGCTGCCAAGGTATTTACAAGCAACTTGGCACCCACCAGAGCATCTGCCGGAACGGATGAAAGCGGAAAAACTCTAAAATTTTGTGCACCTAACGCCTCTGATATTTGCTGCGCTTTTTGCATTGTCCTGTTTATCAAGACAATATCTGTAACGCCGTTAGCTAGCAAAGCGGCGGCAACAGCTCTGGCCGAACCGCCTGCGCCTAGGATTGCCACTTTTTTCCCTTTAGGCTCAAAGCCGTAATCAAGAAGTGAATCAATAAAACCCTCGCCGTCTGTGTTATAACCGGTGAGGGTTCCGCTACTATTGACAATCGTGTTGACGGCGCCGCAGCGTTTAGCCGACACGTCTAGAGAATCAAGCATTGGGATTACTGCTTCTTTATATGGCACGGTAACGTTTAACCCGCTAAAACCCAAGGCACGGACGGCAGAGATAGCGGCGGCAAGGTTGGCGGCGGAGACGTGGAAAGGCACATAAAGATAGTTAAGCGCTAGAGCTTGGTAAGCAGCATTATGCATCGCCGGAGAAAGTGTATGGGTGATGGGATCACCTATCAGAGCAACTATTTTAGTCTGCCCGCTGATTTGCATGGAAAGCACTCCTTCCCTATTGCAACGCTCTCTTTTTACATTTTACTTACAAAAAGCAAGCTGCCGTTTAAAATGGCAGTCAATAAGGCTGACAACAAAACGATGACGACTGCTGCTCCGCCAAAAACTCCCAGCGCATAAAGTTTAGTGTTAAAAATAGTCAGGCTGATACCAATCAGCAAAATTACAGCAGCAAAAAGCGGGTTCAAAAAAGGGGTGGGCAAAACAATGAGCGATGACATCAGCATCACAATCAGGCAGGCGACTCTCACAGCCGGCTCGCTGACCTGCACGTTCCTGCCACCGCCAAAGCGTTCCAACTTTTGGATCAGTGGGACTCCCTTGGCAGCCAAGCTGTTCATCAGTTGGGGAGAAAGGTGACGGTGGCGCAAAAATGCGGGACACCACGGCACGCGTATGCCGAGCAAGCGTTGAAAAGACCATATAAACAAGAGGATGCCCATAGGGCTGCCTACGCCGGGCGGCAGCGGCACGAGTAGTGGCAAAGAAAGCAAAGCCAGCAGGAAACCGATACCCTGCCTGTCTATTTTCTCCAACAACTCACCAAGTGTCACTCCGTGCTCAGCATAACTACAAACAAGCTCTGTAATTCTCTGCGAAAGTTTCTCCAAGCAACATACCTCCAAAAGCCATTTCTTACGGTAAAAAAGCGACTTAGTGGCATTTTCAGCAGAAAACCTGCTCAACTATCAAGCCAACAAGGAGCCGAGCTGCCTGCAGTAAGCAAGTCAGTCAGCTTACAGTTAAGTTCCTCATGCAATTTTTCATAAATTACTTTCTTTTCAGCCGTGGTCAATGCTCTAATCAGCTCCATAGCTTCCAGTGGCTTGTCTTTCATCTGCCTGCACACCTTCCAGCAGCCTTTGTCCTAAGCAGTTATGCTTACAGTAAATTACGAAGGAAGATTTTTTCCACCACGCGCATAAATTTTGTACCGATAATTTCTTGCTTGCTCATCGGCTTGACCAAAATCGTATACATGCCGGAACGATTGCCGCCCAAAATGTCTGTAAAAAGTTGGTCGCCCACAACGGCAATTTCGGCGGGCTGAAGGCTGAAATGGGAAGCTATCACACGAAAAGCAGTGCGGCGAGGCTTAAAGGCACCCGAGAGAGCGATAACCCCTAATTTGGAAGAAACGCAATCCACCCGGGCATATGTGTTATTGGAAACAATGGCTATTTTCAGGCCGAAACTTCTCGCTTTGCCTACCCATTGCACTTGCTCTTCCTTTACTTCTGAACAACGCCAAGGAACCAAGGTATTGTCCAAATCAGCAATAATGGCTTTAATCCCTTGCTCTTTTAGGAAATCAAGTTTTATGTCATAGATGGAATCAACAATTTTATCCGGCCTCAAAATTTTCAGGAGAACTCACCTCTTCTAAGTAGCAAACTCAAAGCAAAAATTTACAGCTTAATTATACCATACTACGGACACAACTAAAAGATGCAGGAAAACCGTCAGCAAAGGAAAGGCTGGCATGCTGAGTTTACCAAACATCAGTTTGAATATTAAATTTATTCAAGAATACGAGAGTAAAGTTCGAGCACTTCGTCCACCGGGCGGCCTTGTCCAAGAAAAGTGTTGCCGTGCCATATTTCAAAGTGCAGATGGGGTTCGTCACTGGCAGTTTTAATTTCCCCCACAATATTGGCGCGCATACCCGTATTGCCGACTTGAGCCAGTGCTTGTCCGCCGGCTACCCGGGTACCGGCAGTGATTTCAGGATTTATGGAGGCCAAGTGACAGTAGCGTGTTACTACTCCGTCATCATGGCGGATCCAGACTTGCATGCCGCGGAATTTGTCTAACAGTTCCGGCGGAGTCGTCGGAGCCGCAGCCGAGAGGCGAATCGCCTCCTCATATTCAGCCAACGTCATTTCTTGGAAGTTATGGTCCGCACGGATGACAGTACCGGAAGCGACGGCAAGCACAACAGTACCGCCGCTGATGCCATAATAATCAACACCCTCGTGGATACCATTTCTGTAGCGGCGAGGGGCGTTTGGCAGCTGACCGGGTACGGTAGTCACTCTCCGGCCTGCAATAGGGGAGGACATGTAGTCTAAAAGGTAAACCAGCTCGTCCACCGTGTTTGTTTGAAAGTTTACTTCGGCGGCAGGTGCGGGTTGAGCTGGTTGCAGCGGCAAGCCGCTTGCCGGCTCAACAATAGGCTTTTCTTCAGGCAAAGCTACTCTTGGCCTCTCTTGTGTAGGCGGCGCATCTGCCAGTTTAACAGGCTCGGCGAGCGTATTTTCTATGGGGTTGCAGGCCGTTGCCAAAAGAAGCAGCATAGCTAGCAACAAAAAAAGCAACCTACTCTTCATCGTTATCCTCCTCTAAGCCTTATTCTTGCAGACTTAGAGAAGATTCGACATCTATCTGCTCATTTCCTTTTTAATGAAAACTGAAAGTTGCGCGACAATTTATATTCCAGCTTTACCAAAGTTTTATCTACAGATTTTGCCGATGATCACAAAACTCCTCGGCAATTTTGGCAATAACTTTTTTTTCTATGCGGGAAACGTACGAGCGGGAAATGCCAAGGTTTTTGGCAATCTCCTTTTGGGTTTGACGACGACCAAGCGGAAGCCCAAAGCGCATAGCAAGCACTGTCCGTTCCCGTTTTTTCAGTCCAAGGATAATCTCGTATAGTTTGCCTTCGAGCATTTTCTTGTTTACTTCTTCCAAGACTTCTTCCGAGCCGGTACCAAGTATTTCCAGCAGAGTGATTTCGTTACCCTCTTTGTCTGTTCCGATGGGGTCATACAACAGAACTTCCGCTTTTCGTTTTGTAATTACGCGAATGTGCATGAGAATCTCATTTTCAATACAGCGGGCGGCATAAGTGGCAAGTCTTGTGCCTTTATTGCCCTTGTAGGAGTCGATTGCTTTAATCAAACCTATTGTGCCGATGGAAATCAAATCTTCCTGTTCCTCGCCGGTGTTCTCAAATTTTTTTAGTACATGAGCCACCAACCGCAGATTACGCTCGATCAAAACGCTGCGTGCGCCGGAGTCACCCTGAGCCATCAACTCCAAATATTCTTTCTCTTCTTTTGCTTTAAGCGGTTGAGGAAACGAATTGTTTTTAAGGTACGAAACCAGCAGCACAATTTCTTTCAAAACAGCAGCAACACCAAAAATAAATGGCAGCAAAAAATAGCCCTCCCCCCACTTAAAACTAATCTGCCGTCTCTCACATCATATGCGAGTACTGCTCTCTTTTTGTCTTGAAATTGGGGGGCGGGAGAAACTAATCTTTAGCTTGTCTGGCAATTTGCTCCATCACACTGCGAAAGATGGCGGCGGCCGAACTGTCTCGGCTGTCTTCCAAAAAAACTGTGGCAGCAAATTGTTTGCCGTTAATTTCAGCAATTCCGGCAAACCAGGAATGGCTGATATTTTGTCGGGATGTTTCGGCAGTGCCGGTTTTGCCTATTGCGGTAAAATAAGAGCTTTGCACGACTTGACCCGTACCAGACTCGACCACACTGGCTAACATGGTTTTTAGGCGCCTTGCCACTGCCGGTTGCATGGCCCTGCTGCCAGTATATGCCGGATAACGCCGGACGCTTCTGCCCTGGTTATCAATAATTTCAGAAACAAGCCGCGGATAAACATCCAGCCCATTGTTGGCAATGATCGCCATCATCCGCGTCAGCTGCAACGGGGTAGCTAATACTTGCCCCTGCCCGATAGAAAAATGGGCGAGATTTCCCAAGAATGGCAAATCAGCCACGGCAGGAATGCTTCCCGCCCTCTCCTCCAAGGGAATTCCCGTACGGATTCCTAGCTTAAATCGCTCCGCTGCGGCCGTGATTGCTTGCCGCCCCAATTTCTGGCCTAACCAGATAAAATAACTGTTACAGGAAAGGGCTAACGCCTCTTGCAAGGCCACTTCGCCGTGGGCCTCACCCCCAAAACAAGAGATTACCGCATCACCGACCACAATAGAGCCTGTACAAACATAATGCTCATCTATGCCAAGCAGACCTGATTCTAGGGCTGCTGCAGCCAGCACCACTTTAAAGACGGAACCTGGCGGATATTGTTGAATTGCCTTATTAACAAAGGGAGCGCGGGGATCGTTCTGTAATTCCCGCATGCGCAGACTACTGACGCCGCTATACATTTCCCATGAATTAAGTTGCGGGTATGACGCCATGGCTAAAATATCACCAGTCCTTGGTTCCATCACTACGACAGCGGCGCTTTTCCCTTCCCTTGCCAAGGTCTGCTCCACCGCCCGCTGCTTTTCACTGTCGATAGTGGTAATGATATTGTAGGGTCTTGCTTGGTCAACGCTCCTCAAGTCGCGGTATCCCAAGCCGGGAACCAGGCTCCCGCGGGCATCCACAAAGGCTGCCAGCGAAAAAGGTCGTCCGGCGAAAAGTTCAGTGCTAAACGATTTTTCTAGGCCGGTGGGGCCGCTTGCTCCGCTTCTTTGGATATACCCAGTGACATGAGATGCTAACGCATTTCTGCCGTAGCGAACTTTGGAGAAAGTCGAAACTACTCCTTCCCTGGGGGTGTTGCCAAGCTCGGCTAGCAGCTTTTCATTGTCTGACAAAGCATAGACCTGACCTAAGCCGCTGCCTTCAACATGCCTTTGTAAAATATCGTTTGTTTCTTCATCTACTAAGGGGGTAAAGAAGACATGGACCGGCACCCAGTGAGTATCAAGCAACGATTTTCCGTTCCTGTCCAGAATCTGTCCTCGTCCGGCAGGATAATAATCGTAGCGCAGTGAACGCTGCGCCACGCTCTCCCAAGCGTAGCTGTATCCCGTCACTATTTGCAAGAAAAAAACACGTCCGGTAAGTATGGCGGCAGCAAAAAAAAACAGGCTAAAAACAAGCAAGATCCTTCTTTGTCGTTGAACCCTCTGCATAAAAACACCTCGCAGGCTTTACTAAAATTCTAGTCTGCCTTGCGGGGCCTTTTTTATACCTTGATTTCAAATCGACTTGTTTGATCTTAATCTGCCATGTGCGATTCGCCTTTCAGGTGAATACTCGCACGGCACTTAAACCGTAGGCGTCAGTCGAGGGTAGGGGACTGACGCCTACGTTCACGTCTGAGCAGAGAATATTCTGCGACAGGAACCGGCATATCTAACGAGACGTGCTCCTGGACTCGGATTGCTTCCTGAATAGGTTCCCCCATAGAATTTGTCAGGTTAGCAACCTTAAACTCTTGCGGCTCAGTTGTGGGTCCAAACACGCTTAAGAATTCGTTTTCTGCAAAGCGATTGCGCATTTCCACTACCGCACGTTTTTTTTGCCGGTCATACGCTCGGATAATACCAACAAATTCATGGCTTGTCAACTGCTGTGTACTGCTAAACTCTTGTCCATCCTCTCCGGGATTCCCGAGCAAAAAACCGCTGGAATATGGGCGATGGCTGACTTTATGCAGCTCCTGCTGCCAAAGGGGATCTTCAGTAAAATGTTCCCGGTCGGCAAAAAAAGCATCCAGCGCTTGTCGGTAAACTCGGGTGACGGTGGCCACGTAAAATACACTTTTCATCCGCCCCTCTATTTTAAAGCTGTTTACGCCTGCCTTGACCAAATCCGGCAGATACGCCAGCAGGCAAAGGTCACGGGCATTAAGAATATAAATGCCGCGATCGTCTTCAAACACAGGCAGATACTTGCCGGGATGCTTTTCCTCCACCAGACTATACTTCCAGCGGCAAGCCTGAGCGCACTCGCCGCGATTACCGCTACGGCCTGCCAAGTGATGGCTGAGATAACAGCGTCCGGAATAAGCCCAGCACATGGCACCGTGCACAAACACTTCCAGCTCCATTTCAGTACGGCTCCGAATTTCCACCATCTCCGGCAGTGTCACTTCCCGAGCCAGCACGACACGTTCCGCCCCCATTCCTTGCCAAAAACGGGCACTTTGCCAATTAGTCGTGTTCGCTTGAGTGCTGATATGAATCGAAATCTCAGGCACCACTTCCCTTGCCAGTGAAAAAACGCCCGGATCAGCAATGATCAGGGCATCCACGCCAATCCGAGCCAAGCTTTGCAAATAGACCGGCAGTTGCCGGATATCGTTGTTACTTGCGAAAATGTTAAGCGTAACATATACCTTAGCTCCGTGTCGGCGAGCAAATGCCACGCCTTCCTGCATTTCCTCTTCAGTAAAGTTGCCGGCAAAGGCACGCATGCCAAAATGCCGCCCTGCCAGATAGACGGCGTCGGCACCATAGAGCACTGCTATTTTCAGTTTTTCCAAGTCGCCTGCCGGCGCCAAGATTTCAGGTTTTTTCATCAGCTTCCCTCTTTAGCGGTTACTGCGAGCCCTACGAATATTCGCTTGATGCTCAGCGTAGTTGTTCCCGAAATAATGAGTTCCGCTGCCATCTTCTTTAAGTACATAGAAAAGATAATCGACCTCGGCCGGGTATAAAACGGCCATAATCGCTCTTTTGCCCGGTGCTGCAATAGGTCCGGGTGGCAAGCCGGCATGCCTGTAAGTGTTAAATGGGGATTCCACTTCCAGGTCTGCATAGAGCAACCTGTCACGATGTTCTCCTAGAGCGTAAATCACCGAAGCGCAAATCTGTAAGGGCATACCCTTAGCTAAACGATTATGGATTACTGCTGCTACCAGAGGGGCTTCCTGCGGAGACTGCACTTCCCGCTCCACAAGGGAAGCTAATGTAATCAGTTGATGGATATCCAAACCCAATTCCTTAGCTCGCCCCCTGATTGCAGGAGTTAACAATTCCCCTAGTCGCGACTGCATCCGTGCCAGAATTTCCTGCGCGGTCACATCTTCTGGAAATTCATAAGTGTCAGGAAATAGATAACCTTCCAAAGCGTAGCGCTGTCCTGGCTCCACCCGCCCTAGAACCGGGACAGCCTCTGTCGCCAGAAGCATAAACTCTTCGTAATCTACCAAACCTTTTTGAGCTAACCGCTCGGCAATCTGCTCCAGCAAAAAACCTTCGGGAATGGTTACAGTCACAGTAGGCCGATAAACATTTCCGACAGAAAGCTCCTGCAAGAGCTGGTCCATCGTCATGCCATAAGTAAACATGTAATTACCGGCTTGGAGTTGCTGGTCTAATCCGCGGTATTTGGCGTAAAAGCGGAAAACCAGGGCATGACGAACCAGCCCTTTTTCTGTCAGGATGGTAGCGATCCGCTGGGACGATGAGCCGGCCGGAATAGAAACTGGCACCGCCTCCTGTGCCATGGCGGGCAGATCGACCGGCTTCAGCCAAACGCTAATTTGCATGGCAAATATGCCAAAAGCAACGGCGAGCAGAAGCAGAACTGCCCCCGCAAGCCGAAGCAAAGTGCGCTGTCTTATTCCATCCGTCCCCGCCACTTCAGCCCTCATTCTTCGTCTTCGCCATCCTCTTCTTCGTCATATTCTTCGTCTTCGCCATCGGCTTCTTCGTCATATTCTTCGTCGTCTTCGTCTATACGGCTCATCTCTTCCCAAGCTTCCGCCACTGCTTCCCATTCCTCACCTTCTTCAACAACGGTCAACATCTGCTCACCATCATTCTCATCAATGCGGAAAACAATAGCCTCTTGCTCGTCAAGCTCACTCAGTTCATCTTCCACCGGAATCATAATGGCGTATTTGTTCTCCTTCACCTCAATAATGTTCAAGACAACAAAACTATGTTCCTGGCCTTCCTCGTCCAACAATTTTACAATGTCGTCATTAATTTCCGTCATCTTTTCTGTCCACCTCTTTCTTGAAATAAACATTATATTTTTTTCGACTTACCTGCTTTTATTCGCGAGGACGATTGGCCTGAGCCTGCAGATAATTTTGGAGGATCAAAACGGCCGCCAGCTTATCTATGACTTTTTTTCGCTTTGCTCTGCTTATGTCTGCAGTCAACAGTGTCCGTTCAGCTTCCATAGTGGTCAGGCGCTCGTCCCAAAGTTTAAACGGCAACGACAAGGCTGCCGCCACTTTTTCAGCAAATTCAGCCGCCATTTCAGCCCTCGGTCCAATGGTGCCATTCATATTTTTCGGATAGCCTACTACAATCAAAGTAATCTCATACTCCAGTACCAGTTCACGGAGCCGTTGCAGATCTTCATCCCACTTGCTGCGACGAATCACCGTAATGCCATGGGCTATCCAACCCAGTTCATCACTAACTGCCACACCGATGGTACGATCTCCCACATCCAGACCAAGTATACGCATCCTACACCTCGGGTCAATATATTTTCAGACAAAAATCCGGGCAATGGGCACCGCAGTAGCCACACAACACGCAATCTTTTTCCTCCGCATGTGCACGACCATCTCGTACTTTCAAAGCATCCTGCGGACAGTGGAGAACACAGCTTCCGCAGCCGCTACACCACTGCTGTACCTGCAGCCGTCGCTTAGTCTGTCGGAGCGTCTCCGCTAAGCCCACCGGCAAGCTCCGCCCAGAGAAAATAGCGCAGTTAAAGTCAATTTCCTCAGCAGAAACCATTCCTGCGGCAATGGAATCAAGGTGGGGCTGTTGCTGCACAAAGCGCAATGCTTCCTCATTATTGGCAATCAGATGTCCGCCCCCCAGCGGCTTCATCGCAAAAATACCAACCATGTTTTGACGAAGAGAGGCAATAACTGCAAGCATCTCTGTCACCGTACCATCCCGTATGCCCACACCGCCCATATTTACCAACGGGTGCACCACATCAATCTCCGGCATACTGAGTGCTGCGCGCAAGGCAGCCACGGTATGGCAAGAAAACCCCACAGCCCGCACCAAACCATCCTGCTTCGCTTCCAGCAAGTAATCGAGAGCCTCCCTGTGCCCCTTAAGCGTAAGCTCGGATTCCTGCTCATGAAGAAGGAAGATGTCAACTACTGGCAAGTCCAGGCCATCTAACGCTCGCTGCAAGCTTAATTTCATTTTTGCCCGGGTATAAGCGTAAGATTTAGAGGCCAGTACGGGCTTGCGATTTCTATGACGAATTGCCTGGCGGATGTGCGGATATGTGCCGTAAAGTTCTGCCGTGTCAATAAAATTGACCCCTTGATCCAACGCCAGCTCTATCAGCCGCGCTCCTTCACCGACAGACAGATTGGCCTGAAGGGGGCCCATGGTCAAGGTGCCAAAACAAAGACGGGAAACCATCAGAGCGGTTTTCCCTAGAATACGATATTCCATCTTGCTAACCTTGTTTCTCCAGTTGTTTGAGATAAGAAGCCACTAGTTCTTCCAACAATTCATCACGCTCAAGTTTGCGAATCAGCACTCGGGCATTCTGATGGCTTGTAATGTAAGCAGGGTCGCCGGACAGTAAATAGCCCACAATCTGGTTAAGGGGATTATAGCCCTTTTCTTTTAATGCCCCATAGACCACGGAGAAAACATCTTTTGCCTGATATTCCTCCTCTTCCGCCACACGCTTAAATTTCATCGTCTGGTCAAACGAGCTTACCATTTCCTCACCTCCGGCTGGTTATCCTATTGTTATTCTACCCGTTCAAGACAATTCCTTTTATTTTTCTGACTTTCCACCAGTTTGTCCACATTTCCCAGAGCATCAAGCAACTTTGCCGGCTCTTTGCCCCCGGCTTGGGCCATGTCTGGCCGACCGCCGCCGCCACCACCTGTCAGTTTAGCAACTTCACCCACCAGTCTTCCGGCATGGTAGCCTTCTTTAAGCAAATCAGCAGTAACTGCCCCTACTAGGAGAACTTTGCCTGCAGAGACTGCTCCTAAGACAATAATCCCGGAGCCAAGCCTATTTTTCAGTCTGTCTGCCATTTCACGCAGCGTTTCCATGTTGCCGGCGCTAACACGGGCTGAAATTACCGGCACACCACTTTTTTTAGAAACGTCTGACAAAAGCCCATCCACTTCCATGCCGGCCAGCTTTAACTGGAGCTGCTGGTATTCTCGCTGCAATTCTTTAAATTCACCTTGCAAATCTGTTATTCTCTCCGGCAACAGTCCAGGAGGAGACTTCATCTGCAGAGCAGCCTGTTCCAGTACTTCATTGCGCTCGTTAAACCAGCGATATGCTCCGGCGCCCGTGAGCGCCTCAATCCGACGCAATCCGGCTCCGATTCCTGTTTCAGCAAGAATCTTAAAAAGGCCTATCTCCCCGGCACTCTGCACATGAGTACCGCCACAAAGTTCCATACTATAATCACCGACGCGTACCACCCGCACATCTTCACCATATTTCTCAGTAAAGAGAGCCGTGGCCCCGAGCCCTCTTGCTTCTTCCATACTAGTCAACGTCACATCTACCGGCATATTTTTCCAGATATTTTCATTAACTCTTCCTTCCACCTCCGCCAATTGCTCCGGCGAGACGGCGCTTAAATGGGTAAAGTCAAAACGCAAACGGTCAGCCGTTACCTGTGAACCTGCCTGCCTAACATGACTGCCCAGCACTTCTTGCAGCGCACTGTGCAACAGATGCGTAGCAGTATGATTCCTGCAGACGGCACTCCTCTCCTCGGCATGGACAACCGCCTTCGTTTGGTCGCCCACACTGATGGCCCCCTGTGCAACCTGACCACGGTGGATCAGTTGTGCAAACGGAGACACCACCACAGTGGCAACTTCCACCGCACCGTCTTCGGTCAGGATTATCCCGCTATCACCAGCTTGACCACCCTGTTCACCGTAAAAAGGTGTGCTGTTTAAAACCAGCTCCACCTCTTCCCCTTCAATGGCGGAATTTACCAGCTCACCTTCTTTAAAAATAGCTAAGATTTCGCCTGTAGCCTGCAGTGAATCATAGCCGGTAAAGGAGGTGACAAGCTGGCGAATCGCTTCGTAGGCATTTCCCTCCTTGCCGTAGACGTTGGTGATGCGAGCGCTGCGTCCGCGCTCCCGCTGGCTTGACAATGCGGCTTTAAAACCCTCCTCATCCAGCAGCATTTTATTTTCCGCTAAAATCTCTTTAGTCAGATCAAGAGGGAAACCATAAGTGTCATATAATTTAAAAGCTTGCTCCCCGGGGAGAACTCCCCGCGAACCAATGTTCCACATCAGGTCATTAAGTATTTTCATCCCTTGTTCCAGTGTTTCGTGGAAGCGTTCTTCTTCTATGCGCACCACCTTGCTAATATGCTGGCGACCTTCCACCAGTTCGGGATAAAATGTGCCATACTCATTAACTACCAGGTCGACCGCCTTGTACAAGAAAGGTTCTCCCTTGCCAAGGATTTTGCCGTGGCGCACGGCACGGCGCAATAGGCGGCGCAAGACATAGCCGCGCCCTTCGTTGCCGGGCAAAATCCCATCGCCTACCATAAAAGATATACCGCGCAAATGCTCCGTCAGAATCCGTAGGGAAACGTCCTTGTCGTCATCTTTTTGATAATTTGTGCCTGTGGCTTGGCTAAAATAATCTAACAAAGGCCTTACAGTATCAATTTCAAACAAATTGGTCACACCCTGCAGCACTACAGCAATTCTTTCCAGACCGGCGCCGGTATCAATATTTTTCTTGGCTAACGGCACATACTCGCCGGCGGCTGTACAGTTAAACTGAGTAAATACCAAGTTCCAAATTTCCAGGAAACGGTCGCAATCACAGCCAACCTCACAATTAGGCCGCCCGCAACCTTTCTCTGGGCCTAAGTCATAGTAAATTTCCGAACATGGACCGCAAGGGCCTTGGCCGATCTCCCAGAAGTTATCTTCTTTGCCAAGACGAAAGATCCGCTCGCGCGGAATCCCTATCATCTTCTCCCAAATAGCAAAGGCTTCATCATCATCCTGATACACACTGACAAAAAGTTTATCTTTTGGCAGCAGAAAACCTTTTGTCACCAGCTCCCAAGCCCAGCCGATAGCTTCTTCTTTAAAGTAATCGCCAAAGGAAAAATTACCTAACATTTCAAAAAAAGTGGCATGGCGGGAAGTACGGCCTACCCTCTCGATATCAGGTGTGCGCACACATTTCTGACAGGTGGCCAGCCGCGGATGGGGTGGTGTTTTTTCTCCGGTGAAGTAAGGTTTCAGCGGAGCCATACCGGCTCCAGTCAGCAGCAGCGTGGGGTCATTATGAGGGATCAACGAAAAACTGGGCAGAATCAAATGATCCTTCCCTTGAAAAAATTGCAGAAAAGTTGTACGGATATCCTTGGATAGCATGCCAAACCCTCCCTGACTCGTTTCAAAAACCATTATATAAGAGGGAAGCAAACTGTGTCAATAAACGGAACTACTCTGCTGCTACAGTTTTTGACTCTTAGCAGCCAGTTCCAAAGCATATTTGATAAAGATGCGCAGCATGGCAGTAAGCGGAACGGCAAAAATCAATCCGGCTACTCCAAAAAGTGTGCCTCCCAGAATTAGTGCAAAAATAACTGTTAACGGATGCAAACCAATGCTCCGTCCAATAACCTGCGGCGTGATTAATTGGCTCTCAATTTGCTGGACAATGATTACCACGGCAATAACTTTTAAGGCCAGTAGCGGCGAACTGAGCAAGGCAATTAAAACTGCGGGAACGGCACCTATAAACGGGCCAAAGTAAGGAATTATGTTAGTGATACCGGAAATTATGCCTAAAAGCAGAGCAAACTCCATGCCGATGATCAGTAACCCGGTATAGGTCATGGCCGCGACAAGAAAACAAGTCAACAACATACCACGAAAATACGCTCCCATAGTTCGATCCATTTCACTGCCCATAGCCACTACCCACTTACGGTACTGCATAGGAAACACAAGGAGCACAGAGCGCTTAAGGAGCTCCATATCGCGTAAGATATAATAAACCAAAATGGGAATAACAAAAATCATAAAGGTATGGGAAAAAAGCGCCACAATTCTGTGGCTCACCAACTCGACTAAATGCAGCAACCAATTTTGCAGCTCTGTAATATTCTGATTCAGGACTTCACGCACCCCATCGGGAATGTTAATGCGCCTGTAATCGGCCTGGATATTAAGCATGAATTGCCGAACGTGACGTGTATACTCAGGAATCCCTTCAGCCAATATTTGCAACTCCAGAATCAGCACAGGGATGGTGCTGAGTCCAATGGCCAGAAAAAGGGAGAAAAATACGGCATAAATCAGTAAAATTCCCAGGTAGCGCGGAATACGGTGTTTCTCCAAAAAGTCCACTAAGGGATTCAAGATATAGGCAGCAATAACGGCCAAAAAAAAAGGCAGCAACACAACTAGCAACTTATCCCCTGTTTGATAAAGCAAAAAAAACAACAGTAAAACCAAGACACCAATAATCAAGCTTCGTCCATGACGCAAATGCGCATGCTGGTATTTTGATTGTCCTTCCATAGTACTCCCCCCCAAGTTTACCTATCTTCTGATGCGGGGCAGTAGCCGCTAACCCAGTAAACTCTCATCGACCCCCTGATTGCCTTGAGCTAATTCACTGAGCGCAATTAAAGAACCCTCCGCATCAACATAGAATGCTGTAAAGCCTTGTTGTCCATGCAGACAAAATTCGTGCAAGCAGTGCCAGCAATAATATTGTCCTGTTCCCACCTTACCGGTATCAATACTACGGCATAACGGACAGTGCATACCTATCACCTCGCTTTATTGCCTGATAATATAACCGCTAAATAACAAATTATTCAGCTTGTATAGTTTTCAAGCAAAGCCAGCAGTTCGCTTGCATCTTTGAAAGGCACACCTGCAGCCAGTTGTTCACGCAAGTCCTCCCGCACTTCGTAGTCGGTCACATACTGCAGAGTTCCATCTGGAGGCTGACCAGAGAAAATGGCAATCCTTCCGCTATAGATACCAAGATAACCTTGAAAAATCATCTTGCCCTGGCCATTTTCCTCCGGATTAGGCGACTGCTGCCGCAGATCCGGAGGTGGCTGTGCCTCAGAAGGCAAAGGGAGAGCCTCCGGAGCAAGACGAACCGGCAAAATCATAGCTCCGGCATAGCCTATCAGTACGCCTATGAAAAGTAACAGCACTATTAATGATTTCTTTTTACTTTTCCGCACAGCCGAGAAACCACCTTCACGTTTGTTGTTAATACAATTCCCACGCAGAGGATGGTTATTCAGCATGACTTCAAGCGCTCAGCGTCGCCTTAGTTCAACAAGAACACAGGCACACTCTGCCACTAGGCTATGATTATTTGCTAATTCCAACGCCTCATCACATTCTGCACCAGGCTGAAACCACAAATACTTAATTCCTTGTTGAGCGCAGAGCGGAACAATCGCCGCAGTCACAGCCGGCGGCACTACGCAGTTTACCACATCTGGCACTTCCGGCAGAGAAGACAGCTCAGGATAAACCTGTCGGCCTTCCAGCTCTCCAAACTTTGGGTTTATAGCGTAAACTGTATACCCGGCTTCTAAAAGACGCTTATAAACCTTATAGCCAAACTTACTGCGATCTGCTGAAACTCCGACCACAGCCCACACTTTCTTTGCCAACATTTCCCGCACTGTAGACACCATAACACCTCCTATTATTTAAAGCTACTATCAACTATTTTCAATAAAGTGCCTGATAACGATTGTATGCCGCATTAACCTTTGAAACATAATTTCTCGTTTCAGGGAAGGGAATATCTTCCACATCTTCATACCTGCCAGACCAGACTCCTTCTACCAACCAACCGGCAACACGTCCTCGCCCTGCGTTATAGGCTGCCAGAACCTGCTCCCTATTGTGATTAAACTCTGTGGCAAGGTTAGCCAAATACCAAGTTCCCAGTCTGATGTTTATCTCGGGATCCAAAATCATCTCCTCTGTTAGGTCGGCGATCCCAAGTTGCGGAGCAATCCAGTCTGCGGTCGCAGGCATAAGTTGCATCAGGCCCAATGCGCCTCTGCGCGACACCGCATTTGGCTCAAAATTACTTTCCACACGAATAACGGCTGCCACTAGGAGCGGGTCTACCCCATAGCTTGCGGCATATTTTTCGATGATTTCGCGATAAAAATATGGATATAACAAACGCCCTACCAGCGGGCTGAACAAAAAGGCAACCAGCAGGGTAACAATAATAATTGCCTGAAAAAAGCGCACCTTTTTTACCAGTTTAATCATGGAAACACTCCTGCCTCAGCAGTCGCCATACTTTCTCTACCTGCTCTCTCGTTTCAGCCGGTGACCCATCATTATCGATGAGATAATCAGCACGGGCCACTTTTTCCTGCAGGGGCATTTGAGCCTCTATCCGCAGGCGGGCAGCTTCTTCCGACAGGATTTCACGGCTTAGCAGGCGGGATAGTTGTGTTTCTTCAGTCGCCTTTACCACAATTACATACTCTACTTCGCAGTCAAAGCCTGCTTCATATAATAGAGGAATTTCCACCAAGACAATTCCAACGCCGCGCTCCCGAGCGCAAGCCAGCTCTTCCCTTAGCAAAGCCCGCACCGCCGGATGGGTCAACTTATTTAAGATCTCCCTTTTCTCCGGTTCAGCAAAAATAATGGCAGCCAATTTTTTTCTATCAAGGCTCCCGGAAGCAGCCAACACATCAGTACCAAAAGAACGAACGATTGCCTCCCAAGCTGGTTGATGCGGCTCAACCACAAACCTAGCCAGCCTATCGGTATCAATACGGTATGCTCCCAGTTCTTCAAAAATATCAGCCACAGTCGATTTGCCTGTAGCAATACCGCCGGTCAGCCCCACAATCAGCATAGGAATCCTCCTTCATTATACAATTATTATACCAGATTTAAGTGAGAACTCCAAAAAAAACCGCCCATTTGGGCGGTTAATTGAGGAGGAGCACTCCATACTAGGCAGTTACCACATACTTATTCACTTTGAAAACTGCATCTGCAATTTCGCGCTTCAACGCAAATACATTTTCCTGCTCGTAGCGAGTCAATTTGCGCAGGATAGAAAAGAGGGTGCGTCTGGCATCGCCTTCTTCCATGGCGGCGACTACTTCCTTAGCCCAAGCTTCAAATTTTGGAACCAGTTCGTTTACATAGCAGACGGTCATCTTGATCGCCAGAGCGGCAGCATCTTCGCCTTTTGCGGCGGCAATTTTCTTCGCTCTTAGCATTGCCGTTTCTGCAGAGAAAATTTCGTTAACCATGTCGGCCATCCGACCTAAAATTTCCTGTTCTTTAATCAATTTCTCACCATATTTTTGTGCGGCAGTACCAGATATCAGCAGGAATATCTTCTTTAAATTCTCAATGGCCTGCACTTCTTTGCCTAACAGTTCATCTGACTCTTCCTGCATTGAGGGCATTAAAAGTTCTTCCTGTAGTTTCATCGCAGCCTGAATTAGCGGAATTTCACCTTTTTGCGCTTTTTTCAAGAGCGTAGCCGGAATAATCAGACGGTTAATTTCATTAGTCCCTTCAAAAATCCGATTAATTCGGCTGTCACGATAAACTCTTTCCACGGCGTACTCCTGGCTATAACCGTAACCGCCATGAATCTGAACTGCTTCATCCGCCACAAAATCCAGTGTCTCAGAGCCAATAATTTTCACGATAGAGCATTCCGTGGCATATTCTTGAATACCCTCTGCCACTTTCTGACCTGCATCTTCAGCGTCCATATCCAAATTTTCCACCAGCGAGTTAATTAAACCGCCGGTACGGTAGCAAATACTTTCCGTGACATAAGTACGAATATTCATATCGGCAATTTTACTCTTAATCAAACCAAACTTAGCAATAGGCAAATTGAACTGGACACGCTCCTGCGCATAGCGGGCGGCCAACTCAATGGCATATTTTGCTGCGCCGGAGCAACCTACGCCCAGTTTATAGCGGCCGATATTGAGAATGTTAAACGCCACCTGATGCCCTTTACCCACTTGGCCCAGCAGATTTTCCACAGGCACTTTGGCATCTTCAAAAATTACAGAACAGGTGGATGAACCTTTAATGCCCATCTTGTGTTCTTCGGCGCCGATGGAAACGCCCGGCGCATCACGATCGACAATAAAAGCTGTGAAATGTTGCCCATCTACTTTGGCATAGGTGACAATCACATCTGCCCAAGAAGCGTTGGTAATAAACTGCTTAGAGCCGTTAAGAATATAATGTTTCCCGTCCTCAGAGAGTACCGCCCTTGTTTTGGCGTTCATGGCATCAGAGCCGGCTTCGGCCTCTGTCAGTGCGTAGGCTGCTACTTTTTGACCTGAAGCCAAGCCAGGCAGGTAGCGTTTCTTTTGCTCCTCATTGCCAAAAAATAGAATGGGTAAAGTGCCAATCCCTGTGTGAGCGCCAAAGGCTACGGAAAAAGAACCACCACGTGATACCTGTTCAGCAATGATCAGCGAAGTGATTTTATCTGCTTCCGCTCCACCGAACTTTTCAGGGATATCACTGCCTAAAAAACCTAACTCCCCCATTTGCCGCATAAGGCCAACGGTGACGCCATCTTCCATTTTTTCAATGCTATCAGTAACAGGCATCACTTTTTCTTTAATGAAATTGGCTATCGTGTCGCTTACCATTTTATGGAAATCATTAAAATCTTCTGGTGTGTACACCTGTTCCGGTTCAGTCTGAGAAATCAGGAAAGAACCGCCCTTGATTAATTCTGTCATTTTGCTTTCCTCCTTTAATCTTCGCTTTAGACTAATTCAAAAAGGCCTGCGGCACCCATGCCGCCACCAATACACATGGACACGACGCCATACCGAGCCTTTTGCCGCTTCATTTCAGCTAGCAATGTGACGGTAAGTTTGGAACCTGTGCATCCCAGCGGGTGGCCAAGGGCGATGGCCCCGCCATTGACGTTGACCTTCTCTTGGTCTAATCCCAAGGTACGCACAACTGCCAATGCTTGGGCGGCAAAAGCTTCATTAAGTTCAAAAAGATCAATTTGTTCCTTGTCTATGCCGGCTAACGCCAATAGTTTGGGAATTGCCGCCACGGGACCTATGCCCATTACTTCGGCTTCAACGCCTGCCACAGCGTAGCCGCGGTAAACGGCAAGCGGAGTAAGACCCAACTCTTCAGCTTTTTCCCGGGACATAAGCAGTACGGCTGCCGCACCGTCGCTAGTTTGCGAAGAATTGCCTGCGGTGACAGAGCCTCCCTGCATAAAGGCAGGGCGAAGTGAAGCCAATTTCTCGGCGGTAGTATCAACACGTACACCGTCGTCCATGGTAAACACTTCATTTTCCACCACTAGCCGCCCTTTGCCGTCGAAAGACCTCTTCTTTAGCGGTACCGGAACAATTTCATCGTTAAACTTACCTGACGCAATGGCAGCCGCCGCCAGCCGATGGCTCCTTTCGGCAAACATGTCTTGGTCTCCCCGACTGATTTCATAGCGGGCTGCCACACGCTCTGCCGTTAAACCCATATTCATATAAGCCTGCGGATACTCTTTCATCAATGTTGGATTCGCAGCCATCTTGTTCCCGCCCATGGGCACCGCGCTCATGCTTTCCACGCCGCCGGCAATAATTACATCGACCAAACCGGTCTGAATTTTTGCAGCAGCCAAAGCAATGCTTTCTAAACCGGAAGAGCAGAAACGATTTACCGTTAAACCTGATACTGTTGGTGGAAATTTAGCAATCTGAGCTGCAATGCGACCCACGTTCATCCCCTGTTCCGCCTCTGGAAATGCGCAACCCAAAATAACGTCTTCCACTAGATCAGGTGATATCCCCGCTCGCTTCACCACTTCCTGCAAAACAAGCGCTGCCATATCGTCTGGTCGTATATCTTTCAGTCCACCGCGCTTCGCTCTCCCTACCGGAGTACGGGCTGCAGAAACGATTACCGCTTCTTTCATCTTAATCCCTCCTATCTGAATAATTAATTTAGTTCCGTAACGGCTTACCTGTTTTTAACAAGTGCGCCATCCGCTGTTGTGTTTTCGGCTGCATACAAAGCTCCACAAATACTTCCCGCTCAAGATCAAGCAGATATTGTTCAGTTACCCAGGTGTTTGCCGTCACATTTCCGCCTGTCATGATATAGCCCAGTCTTTCAGCTAGGAAAGCGTCATATTCTGAGATTTGGAGACCTTCCTTCATGTTATAGAGACCTGCTTTGAGCGTCGCCAAGCCATTCTCACCGATTACCCTGATTTTTCTGGAAACAGGTGGTTTATAACCGGCGATGGCCATACCAAGTACAGCTTGCTTTGCTTCAAAAATCAAACGGTCATGGTTAGGCACAAAGCCATCTGCCGGGCGCATATAGCCAAACTTCACGGCCTCCTTGGCACTGGTGCTCACTTTCGCCTGAGCCACAGTCATGAAGCCGGCCACAATCAACTGGGTCAGATCGACCGCCTCATTGTCCATTACCGTTTCCACGCTGCGCAAGACCATTTCCTTTGTGCCGCCACCGGCAGGTATCACACCCACGCCCAATTCGACCAGCCCCATGTAAGTTTCCGCCGCAGCCAAAATCCGATCGGAGTGGGCCAGCACTTCGTAACCGCCGCCCAACGCCATACCATGGGGAGCTGCTACCACCGGCTTACTGCAGTATTTCAGACGCATCAGGGAACTCTGGAAGTGACGAACCATCATGTGCAGTTCATCCCATTCTCCGGCCTGAGCCTCCATTAGAATCATCATTAAGTTTGCACCGACACAGAAATTCTTAGCATGATTGGCAATAACCAACCCTTCCCAGTTCTTCTCCACTTCCTCAGCAGACTTGGTAATCATGGAAAGAACGTCCGCGCCGATCGCCTGACGGACAGAATGGAACTCTAGGCAGACCACTCCATCACCGATATCAATCAGACTGGCACCAGCGTTAGACTTTACTACGCCACTCTTTTCTTTAAAGTTGGGAAGATAAATGGTACCAAAAAGATTAGGCATCTCTTGATAGGCTTTAGTTTTAAAATCATAAAAATACGTTTTCCCATCTTCTTTTTTATAAAATGACGCTATTCCTGCAGCCAGCATCTCTGTCACCATAGGGGGCACCGTGCCACCTTCAGCAGCTATACGCTCAGCCGCTTCTTTGACGCCGATGGCATCCCATGTTTCAAAGGGGCCCATTTCCCAGTTAAAACCCCAGCGCATGGCTCTGTCTACGGAAAGGATATCATCAGCAATCTCTGCAGCTTTTAGCGCTGAGTAGACCATCATACCACGTAGCGACTTCCAAGCAAAGATGCTACCTTTATCGCCTGCTTTAAGCAAGGCGCGTACTCTGCCTGGAACAGATGTAGCGTTCTTTGCCGCTTCCAAACTGGCAAATTTTGCTTTCTTCTGCTCTCGATATTCCATACTCTCCATTTCCAGAGTTAGAATCCGCTTTTCTTTGCCACTCTTTTCTTTCTTATAAAAACCCTGACCGGTTTTCTCCCCCAGCCAGCGCCTCTTATTCATTTCTTCCAAAAACGGCGGGATTTTAAAAGCATCTTTCTCCCAGCCCTCTGATACTTTTTCACCCACATTTTGCGCCACATGCAAAAAAATGTCAAGACCAACCATATCCAATGTACGGAATGTGGCACTCTTGGGGCGCCCCATGGCCGGACCGGTAACTGCATCTACTTCTTCCGGCGTCAGCCCCTCTTCCTGCATGGCGACAGCCGTAGACAACAGACCGTAGACCCCAATCCGGTTGCCAATAAAGTTGGGCGTATCTTTTGCTAAGACAACACCTTTACCCAAGACTCTGTCTCCGAAATCCTTCATAAACTCTACAATGGCAAGGTCAGTGTCAGCACCGGGAATAATTTCAAGCAATTTCATATAACGAGGCGGATTAAAAAAGTGTGTCCCCAAAAAGTTTTTGCGAAATTCTGGTGAACAATCTGCAACCATTTCATTGATAGAAAGTCCGGAAGTATTACTGGAAACGATCATGCCTGAATTCCAGTATTTTTCCACCCGCGCAAAAAGATTTTTCTTAATTTCCATTTTTTCAGCCACTACTTCAATGACCCAGTCCACACCCGCAATCTTGTGCAAATCGTCTTCCAAGTTCCCATAAGTAAGCAGACTAACGTCTTCCGCTTGATACAACGGGGAAGGTTTCATTTTTTTTAGGTTTTCGATTCCTTGCCTAGCCAGCTTGCTCCTGTCACCAGTCGCGGCATCCGGCGGCACGATATCCAAGACAAGGCAAGGAATCCCTACGTTAGCCAGATGGGCGGCTATACTGGCTCCCATAGTCCCTGCCCCAAGGACAGCAGCATTTTTGATTGTTCTCATCCCAAATTAGCACCTCCTGTTAATATTTCTACTTGTAAAATATTTATGTTGTCAATTTCGTTATTTTAACCTGCAATTCCTGCTAATTTGCAAATATTTTAAAAATATTTTTTATTCCCTAAAACACTGATAACTCTCTTGAACAGAGCTTGATTTTAACAATATTTTACTGCAAATCTTATTAGTTTTACAATATTCAGCATTTTAAAATAAAAATTCTGGCAATTTTATACGGTTGATGATATACTCGATAGGAAAGTTTTATATTTGCCCCCATGAGAGAAGATAGATATGGAGGGACCATCTTGCACGAATTCAAAGAAACAGCAGTTTTTACCACAGCCTTTCAGGAAATCTTCCCCAAGCTAATGCATTATTTGGAAGCAGAAGAAATCCGAGAACTCACAGGTTTAGGAATAACCCCTGGTCAAACCAATGCTCTGCTGATCCTTTATCTGCACGAAGACCTAACCATGGGAGAATTGAGTGCCGAAATTTATTTGGCGGAGAGCGCCGCCACACGTCTCGTCGATCGCTTGGTTAAAATGAATCTGGCAAAGCGCAGGGGGGACGATAAAGACCGTAGGGTGGTCAGAGTTTTTCTTTCCTCATACGGACGTCAGCTTGCCGGCCTCGTCTTTGAGCGGCGTTCCCAAAGATTCCGCAACCTAGCCAATCACCTCTCTCCCGAGGAACGGGATATGTTGGTTCACTCCGTAAAAGCTGTTTTAAGGGTCTTTGAAGAGCTGGAAGCAGAAACGACGATTAAAGCTAGATTGCAAGAAGAAGAAACGCAAAAAAGACTGGGGTGACCCGGTCTTTTTCTATATTAAATTTAAATTTTTGGAGGGCAACATGCGCAAGCTACTCGACCTACTATTTACTTGGCCGCCGTTTTTTTATATTCTGCTGGCGGCTAACTTCTTCGGCTCATTATATGGCTTCTGGTGGTATCGCCACCAATTTATGGAAACAAACTATCTTCTCTGGCTCTTCGTTCCCAACTCTCCCATGGCCATCCTCTACTTTTTTTTCGCACTTCTTTTTTTCCTGCGCGGCAAACGCTCCGTTTTTTGGGAAGGATTGGCGTATTTTGGTTTAATTAAGCACGGCCTGTGGACGGTAGCCATTATCACAAGCTATTATTTTGCAGGACACACGCATCCTGAAAATATTCTGCTTTGGGCAGGACATCTTGCCATGGCGTTGCAGGCTGTGCTTTTCTGGTTATACTACGGTCTTCCCCTCACTTATCCATTGGCAGCCGGAATCGCAGGCTGGTATCTCTTTGATGATTTTCTCGACTATGTCGTTGGCATTCATCCCTATATTGACACCTCTGCCATCAGTCTGACCGCCGTTCGGGGTTTTGCCGTAACTTATAGCGTACTCCTAGCTGGAGCGTATTTTTTTACAGCTTGGCGTCACAAAAATAACTAGCGTAGCGGCAGCTCATCGCAAAAATTCTGCCAACGACAACCGATACATGCCTTTTTTGGGAGAGAACTATCAGCGACTGCTGCTAACCTGGCAGCAAGTTCGTGATACGACAACCGTTCTCCGGGCCAGACGCCGAGCATTTTAAGCACAATACCGTCCCGTTCTTTAACTAAGACCTGCTCTTCAAGTGCACATTCGCCTGTAGCCATCAGATGCGGACACAGACGACAAATATCGTCAGGCCCATCAACCAATTCAACAAACTGCCGCGGCTTGTCAGACAGGCTCTTTGCAATCAGCGCCATATTAGCTGTAAACTCGCTACTATAGCCAAGGCCACGAAATCGGGGCAAGCAAAGCAAGTGGTGCCCCCGTAGGTTGATATCTTTCATCTTCTTGCCGTGTTTCCCGCCCACAGCAATAAGTCAATTAAGCGATGGGCGATATTTGCTGGGCAGAGCAAGCAGGATTCGTTGTGCAAGCAGCGATGAAACGGCAACTTTAATTAAGTCCCCAGGAAGAAACGGCAGCATAAAGCCGACTGCTGTCTCAAGAGGAAGACCAAGCACTCTAGCCATTTGCAAGATACCGGGAATGTAAACAACAAGCACGCCACCAAACAATGCGGCAAAGCTTAATGTTTTGAGTGAAGGCTTTGCCTTGTTTTCAGTTAACTTACCGACGATGTAGGCGCCGAGCACAAAACCAAAAAGAAAGCCGCCGCTACGCCCAAATAATATACCCAAGCCAGCCGTGCCGCCAGCAAACACAGGCAAGCCGACAACGCCGAGTAAAATATAAATAATCTGACTCATGGCTCCTTTATTAGCACCAAGCAGCAGTCCGGCAAGCATCACCGCAAATGTTTGCCCTGTAATCGGCGGCAGGCCGGCAGGCATTGGCACCGTAATGTAGGCCATAATAGCAGTCAACGCAGCAAAAAGGGCGACTAAGACTAAGTCAAGCACAGCAAATTTCTGTTTCATAATCTTCCTCCTTCGATTAGTTTAGCTGGATTATAGCATAACAGTTTCCCCATTGTCAACTCAATTTGTATTTGTGGTTGACAATGAGAATATGGTGAGTAGACCCCCATGCCGCCTGCCTGCCGCAGGCGGGCGGCACCATCAGAAGGATGAAAATACGCCTCAGCTGGCCCTCACCCTAGCCCTCTCCCGCAGGGAGAGGGGATAAGCTGAGCAGCGGCAGAGTGGACAGTTGTCGGCTATTTTCAGGCTAGCTAGGCAATTGTCACGTTTTCGTCTAAGTAAACGTCCTGAATTGCATTGAGGAGCTTAACTCCCTCTGCTAAGGGGCGCTGGAAGGCTTTGCGGCCGGAAATCAGGCCCATACCCCCGGCACGTTTGTTGATAACAGCAGTCCGAACTGCTTCGATCATATCATTTTCCCCGGCTGCTCCGCCGGAATTGATTAAGCCGCTGCGCCCCATGTAGCAGTTAGCTACCTGGTAACGGGTCATCTCAATTGGATGGCTACCAGCCAGTGAGCTATATACTCGCGGATGCGTTTTGCCAAACTCCTTACCCGTTTTCTCGCTTACTGCCAAGTATCCGCCGTTTATTTCCGGCAACTTCTGTTTAATAATATCGGCCTCAATGGTAACGCCCAGGTGATTAGCCTGACCTGTTAAATCGGCGGCTGTGTGATAATCTACACCATCTATTTTAAACATCGCATTCCGCAAATAACACCAAAGAACCGTAAACATCCCCAGTTCGTGTGCTTGCCGGAAAGCTGCAGCAACTTCCCTGAGCTGATGACGAGACTCTTGGGAGCCAAAATAAATGGTGGCACCCACACCCACAGCCCCCAGATCACGAGCCTGCTTAACATCAGCAAACATTACTTGGTCAAAAGTGTTTGGGTAGGAAAGAAACTCATTGTGATTTATTTTGACAATAAACGGTATTCTATAGGCATATTTGCGCGACACCGCCCCCAATACTCCTAAGGTAGATGCTACGGCATTGCAGCCTCCCTCCATTGCCAGCTTGACAATGTTTTCCGGGTCAAAATAAGCGGGATTTGGAGCAAACGATGCGCCGGCAGAATGCTCAATGCCCTGATCCACCGGCAAGATAGAAAGATAGCCCGTTCCAGCCAACCTGCCATGGGAAAAAAGCTGCTGCAAGCTCCTCAGCACCGGCGTAGGCCGGCTTGTCTGCGTATAAACGCGCTCCAGATAATCCGGGCCGGGCAAGTGCAACTGCTCCTTGTTAATTGTGCCACAGCGATAGCTCAGCAAACTTGCCGCCTCAGACCCCAGAATTTCCGCAATATTCAACGACCTTCCTCCTTGCATTTTATTACGCTCCTGCACCGCTGACGAAAAATTGCTTTGCCCAAACAGAAAACCTCCTCATGCTACATCTTCCGCCATAGTTCGACCTAGAGCACTAAAATCCCTTTATTAGGAATTAGAATTAGTACTTATTAATAATATTTTTGACTAAGATAACTTTTTAGTTCCGGGATACCTATTTCGCCAAAATGAAAAACTGATGCTGCCAACAGAATATCGGCGCCTGCCTCAGCAGCTTCCAGAAAATGCTCCAACTTACCGGCTCCGCCTGAGGCAACAACCGGCACGCTTGTCACTGCTTTAATCCTCCGGATTAAGGGCAAGTCATAACCTGTTTTCGCGCCGTCACAAGCTTTGCTGGTGGGAAGGATGATGGCAGCGCCGCGAGCCTCGGCTTCCTTCGCCCACTCAATAGCGTCCATGCCCGTTTTCTGATTGCCACCTTCAACGTAAACTTCATACCCGGAAGGCAATGCCTGGTTTTTATCTACATCAATGGCCACAACCACTTTCTCCCGGCCAAGCAACTTTACAGCTTCATCAATTAAACTGGGGTTGCGAAAAGCGGCACTACTAATCGACACACGGTCAGCCCCGGCAGCCAACACTGCTTCAGCCTCACCAACATTTTTAATTCCTCCGCCAACTGTAAAAGGAACTGTGGTGACGGCAGCTACGTCCTTTACCGTCTTTAAGATGGTTTTTCTGCCTTCAATGGTGGCAGTAATATCCAGAAACGCCAACTCATCAGCACCCGCCTCACAATAAGCGCGGGCGCACGCCACAGGATCCCCTGCATCTTTTAAACCGACGAAATGGATCCCCTTAACTACTCGCCCATCTTTTATATCCAAGCAAGGCATAATTAATATTTTGCGCAAAACAACTTCCCCCTTCATTAATACGACCCCGCAGCACGAGGACACTCAATATATTCTCTAATCATTTCCAGGCCGGTTTTTTCACAGGGCGGCAACTCTATATCGGCCAAACTAACAGGGGTTACCCGTTCGCCCCAACGGATAACATGAGCACTATATGTAAGGCCGGCTCCGAAAGCCGGCAAAAGAATCTGCATTCCCGGCTTTACAAACCCTTCCTCAATGGCTTCCACTAGCGCTACCGGCGTGGTAGCCGACGACATATTACCGTACTTATGAATGTTAATAAATACCTTCTCCGGTGAAATTTTAAGTCGTTTGCCCATGGCTTCCACAATTCGTAAATTTGCCTGATGTGGCACAACAAGCTCAATCTGGTCGGCAGTCAGGCCGGCTTGGGCAATAGCCTCTTCTGAGGCCTCCGCCATTCCCAAGACTGCTTTCTTAAAAATTTCTTGACCGTGGAAATCCCACCAGACTCCGCCGCGCATACTTCGCCCATCAATGTAACGCATGCCTATCCCATGAGCACGCAATATATCACGCGATTCTGCGAAACAACCTAGCTTATCAGCCAATAGCCCTTCATTTTTTTCTGTCCCCTGAACTACAAAAGCGGCGGCACCATCGCCAAAGAGCACCGCAACATTACGATCCTGCCAATCTTGAATATTGGTGATGACTTCGGCACCAATAATCAAGGCTGTCCGCACGGCCCCTGTTTTAATCATCGCGGAAGCAACAGAAAGTGCATACATGCCACTAGTACAAGCTGTATTTAAGTCAAATGCCGCTGCTTTTTTGATGCCTAGCAGTAATTGGATGTAGGATGCGTTATTTGGCACCACATCATCCGGCGTACAGCTACCGAAAATAATCAAATCTACATCATCGGCAGCCACTCCCGCAGCAGCTAGAGCACGCGCTGACGCTATGTGCGCCAATTGACTAATCGACACATGGGAAACACGGCGCTCCTTCATGCCAGTGCGTGTCACAATCCACTCATCATTCGTGTCGAGAAAGGTGGAAATGTCTTCGTTTGTCAAAATGGCAGGCGGCATACACTTGCCCCAACCGGTAATCGCAGCATATTTCATTCGCTCTCTTCCCATCCCTTCAGCTACTTTGCTTAGAAAGTTTTTCCTTATAGATAGTATACGCTTAGTATACGCTGTTTTGCCTGAGAGAACAACCTCAACGATAAAACGATTTCACCACCAGAATTTACACTAATTCTCCTGCAACCTAGCTGCCCTAACTGTGAGTTATAAATTTAGAAGATAAGAGCAGGTAAGTCGCTGCAGATGACGAAATATTGTCTATTATGGATAACAATCACTCTGAAAAGGACCTGGTTGCCCGAGCCAGGCATTGCCCGGAGGCTTTCGGCCTGCTTTATGACCAAAACTACGCTGCCATACTCAACTATTGCCTGCGCCGAACGGGTGATGTTGAGCTTGCCCAGGATCTCACCGCTGAGACCTTTGTTAAAGCGCTGAAAAATATCGGCCGCTACGAGTGGCGGGGCAGCTCATTTTCTGCCTGGCTCTATCGAATTGCCGGCAATGAATTAACCAGCTATTTTCGCAAAGGACTCCACAAGGCGGTCTCCCTCGAGCACCTGCGTGAAAGTCAGGGCTTTGAGCCGTCATCGCCGGAGGAGTTAGAAGACGAATTGATTGCGGCACAGGAGCAGTTGGCGCGTCAGCAGGAATTCCTGTCTTGCCGACAGAAAATCAGCCAATTGCCGCCAAAATATCAGGAAGTAATTGCGTTGCGTTTTTTTGCCGGCAAGAGCCATCAAGAGATAGCCGAAATTTTAGCTAAGCCGGAAGGAACAGTAAAGTCACTTTTACACCGTGGCTTAAAAAAATTGCGGAGTTTCTTTTAGCATGCGTTAAAGCATCTCAAGCGCAACCTTTTATCCATAGCAGCGTTAAATAAGCAGAGGTTAAATAAGATGAAAATGACTGGCAAGCCCGATTATGGAAAACTACAAACTAAGCTGGAAAACCTCGAACTTCCCGAGGTGCAGATACCAGCAAACCAGCTGCGCTTAAGGCAAACGCTGCTTGCTTCAGCTTGTTTTAAAAAAGAAGTCACGCTTCTCCCCGTTCAGCAAAAAATTAGAGCTAGAGTATTTAACGTCAGGCCGGCCGCATGGACACTAGTTGCCTCGCTGACTATACTGCTCCTAACTCTAGGTACTTACAGAACTTTTTTTACTGCACCTCAGGCCGTAGCCAGCCTTACCATGCAAGTCAACCCGGCAATAACGATGACTATTAGCGCAGGATACAAAGTCATCACAGCAAATGGTTTAGATGCAGACGGTCAAGCGCTGCTGGCAGAGTTGGACTTATCAGGTCAGAATGTGCGTGAGGCGCTGCGCATAATTGCAGATGCACTGCGCGAAGGCGGCCTGCTCAGCCCAGAGCGTCGGATAATAATCGCAGTGCATCCGGTGGGTGACAGATTGGCAGCAACAGATTTGGCTGCTTTGTCGGGGAATGTGCGCCGAACTATCGACGAATACTTGGCAGACCACGGGTTATCGCTTAAAGTGACAAACAGTGAACTTACCGCCGAATTCACGGAAGCTGCCGCTGATGCCGGACTGTTACCTGCTGATTATGTTGACCTTGTTGCCGCAGTTGGTTCTCCGCTCGCTTGGCAGATACTAAACCTGTATAAAGAGCTGAGTATTAGTCCGGTTCTCTTCAGAGAAAAGCTTGACACCATTACAGAGGCAATAATTGAACTCATGGAAGAAAAAGGGCTGAACAAGCAAGAAGCTCTGACCATGATTAAGGAAGCCATCAAAGCTGATCCCACGCTGGAGGGTTTTAACGAACTGCACGAAATCCCCGACGCCCCGGAGGAAGAAACAAATGCTGTTGAAGATGGCGAATCCGGCAAGCCTGATGATGTTCAATCTGACCATGACGCTCCTGATAAATACTTGAACGAAAAGGAAGAGTCCGACAGACATAAACGCGATCAACTCAAGCCCGATGCTTTTAACGAAGATACAGCCGAGGGATACGAATCCGACAAACCTGCGCGTGATGAATCTAAACCCGACGCTTCTGGAGAAGAGACGACTGAGACCGAGGAAGACGCCCTGCAGTCAGGAAATGAGCTCCAGAAGCCGGCTGATAGTTCCGAAGAACATTGAACTGGAAGCAAATTCCCCTCCCTTAAATTCCCCTCCCTTGGAGGGGTGCCCGTTAGGGCGGGGTGGTCTCTTATACAAACCGAATTGTCACAATGGAGATACTAAAGCTTGCCGACCACCCCGGCGCTTCGCACCACCCCTCCAATGGAGGGGGAATAGCCACAAGCGGTGAGCGGGAGCATACACAAACCCGGCCCGGTTCAGTATTCCTGAGCCGGGCCGGATTTGTCTGATAGCAAAGCAGACTATTGGCGGACAATAATGCTACGGTCACTAGGATTCCACCGAACTGCAGCATCGAGATTCTCGGAAACAAAACGCAGCGGGACGACTGTTCTGCCTTGTACAACCTTGGCCGGTGCTTCGAGAACCACTATCCTTGGAGCTGCTCCCGCAATCTGAATACGAGCCTCATCATCTCCAAGGCGAAGCTTAATAGTAATTACTCCACTGGTGAAAGTCACTTCCTTGTCTTCCTCGTCCCAACGGAGGACAGCGCCTAGCTGCTCGCCCAAGAAACGTAGTGGTACAAGCGTCCGCCCATCTTCTACAAAGGGGGCTACTTCCAGCCTTGTGGCTTCACCATTTACGCGGGCGCTTTTTTGCCCAAGCTGTAACCTGACGACTCTCCGTTCCAAGGTAACCTCGATGTCGTACTCCAGTGTCGTGTACCCGGCTGCAGCAATTTTACCGGGCCTGCCAAGCTCTTTATCATCGTCGGTGTCATCGGTTTCTTCAGCCGTCAGGCTGATGCTGACGGAAACATAGGGGACGTACTCACCCACATCGTATACGCCGTCGCTGACAATCACTATGCTACGGCTTTGTTCGAATGTTATGTCTAGGGAGTCGTCGTCAAGCTCAATATCGTAGCTTTCAATACCATATGCCCGTTCAACAACGCTGACAAAATGCCTTCTCGCCTGCTCCAGCGCCGCCTCATCCATGGCACCGGGCTTTTTAAACTCCCCGGAATAAGCTAACCGTTGCCGTCTGGCATACAAATCCAAATCCTCAGCTATGACGTTAAACCCGTCTAACGGCACCCCGCCAAACTCCCGTTTGACTTCAGCAATGATCGTCTCCAGAGCAGTTTCCCTTGACTGGTAGCGTCGCTCTGCACCGGCCGCAAACTGTGCGGTCAACATTGAAAGGGCAAAAAGAATCATTAATACAGTTGCCTTACGCTTCACCTTCTCTACCTCCTGCTCGATATTTAGTACCGACTGCACCGCCGGCCTAAAGCTATAACGAACTGAAATAAAAAAGGTTGCATTACCGCAACACGAAGTAAACATCTAAAGCGATGAAAATCTTCTCCACTCACCCTGACCCTCTCCCCCCAAATGGTGGAGAGGGTACTATAGCAACGCAGAAAAAAGCGATAATAAAGCCTGCCCAACATTAAGCCCCCTCACCTGGAGGGGGCTTCTTTGGTGCGCGGCGTTTTGACCCATGTCGCTGGCTGCCGGTGGAGAATTTTCAGAGCCACCGAAGTGGTGAAGGGAGCAATGAAGAAGAAGCCGGCCACGGGGATAAGCAGCAGATGGGAAACGGCCAAAATTCTCCGTAAGCGGCTTTGCGGCGCCAAAGCAAAGTTGATAAAAGGCTGGAAATGGCGTAATCGCTCGAAGGTAAAAATGAAGTATACTGATACGGTGATATTAACAATCACGCCCATTCCGGCAAACAGTTGCTGTGGGTCAGCCCGGTCAAACAGGCTGAGTAGGAAAGCAAGCGGCGGGAAAAGAATCATCGTCTGGAAAAAAAGCCACTCAACCGGACCCTTCCAGAACAGGACACGCAGCATCCTGCTGGCCCTCTTTTCCTTAACTTGACTCCGAACGCTGGCCTGTCTCAGTTTATCCATCACTTGCAGATAACCGCTTCCCCAGCGCAGTCGCTGCCGGAAGAAAGCACGATAAGTAGCTGGTGTTTGCTCCGTGCTGGGATAGGGAATGTATTCTGGCCAAGCACCCGCTTCCACATACGCTCGGATGCCCAGTTCCAGATCCTCGGTCAGGGAGCAGTGGTCAAAACCGCCGATTTCATCCAGCAAGCTGCTGGTCACAAACAGATTGGTTCCGCCGACGAAAGGAAGCTGACGCATCACTGACGGCAGGTTCCACTCGTGTGAAACGGACTGATAAATCGCCGCCACTTTATTAATAGGATAAAGTTGGAAGAAATTACGTACCTGGTAGACAGGGCCTTGCCAGAGCTGAACTTGGCCGGCACTCGCCAGGTAACGGTAGGCCACATACAGCAACCCTTCTTTGTCCGGGCGGCTCTCGGCGTCGTAAAAAGCGCAGATTTCCGTTTGCCGGTTACGGAACGGCAGAGCAAAATTGAGCGCCCGTCCTTTGGTGGATGGTACATTCCTGCCCAAGCAATGACCGTGTAACTGACCATCAAAGTCCTGAGGAACAATCAGATGACGAAGAACGGGCAACCCTGTTTTTCCGGCCAGCTCAGCCAGTTTATACTGCACTACATCCTGCGTGGTTAGCCCGGCCTTCGCATGAAGCTCCTTTTCGTCGGTGACAACGAGAATTTCCAGGAGGTCTGCCGGATAGCACAGTCCTACCAAATGGTCGATGGTATTGCCGATCACCTCTGATTCATTGTAGGCTGGTACTAAAATAGTGATTCGGGGCAAAGTTCGCCCGCAATACTGCTTCTGCAATTCATCCAACGACAACTTCGGCCTTTTTCGCCAATAGGTCCTCTCTGCCCACTGACCCCGAATCAGCATGCGCATAAACAGCAAAAGCGCCAGAAAATAAACAACCACTGTAGCCATGTAAAGAGTCTGTTTCACATCCAATGTTGACTACCCCTCTTTTGGTTTAGACATATTGCCCGGTAAAGGTAAAATCATTACCTAGTTTACCCATGTTTACCGCAGAACACGCAACTACCCTACTTTTTTTTGCTTCCAAAACATCTAAGGCACGGACGGCAAGAACATGATACCCTCGTTGCCCTCACCCTAACCCTCTCCCACAGGGAGAGGGGAGCAGCAAATTGGAGCAAGCATAAACCAATTTTCAAGAAAGCGACGCATAACAAAACGCACCTGCCATAATGACCGGTGCGTGTGTAAAAATTAGTCTGGCGGAGACCTACTCTCCCAGGGACCTACGTCCCAAGTACCATCGGCGCTGGAGGGCTTAACGGCCGTGTTCGGAATGGGAACGGGTGTGACCCCTCCGCCATTTCCGCCAGAAAGTTCTTTCAAAACTGCACAGCGAAGCATATTAATATCAAAAGTTAAGGTCAAGCCCTCGACCTATTAGTACCGGTAAGCTTTGACATTGCTGTCTTTACACACCCGGCCTATCAACCAGATCTTCTCTCTGGGGTCTTACCTCGTTTACCGAGCGGGAGAACTTAT
>JAGXTN010000098.1 GCA_018333455.1 Dethiobacter sp.
AGTGGCGATAAGCATGCATGATAGCCGTAAACAGACTGCTCAGACCCAAAAACAAGGCAGTCGGTGCCAGTAGTAGTGTCAAACTTGACGCCAGCATGGCAGTCTCCGGCTCCAACCCGGGCGCTGCTAGGCGGATCATGACTGGCGCAAAAAACAAAACCGGAATAATCCCGGCTAGGAGCAGCACAGAGCAAATGACAAGCACCGCATTTGCTATCCGCCACGCTTCCGCCTCACCACTTTTAATTTTATACTCTGTAAAAACCGGGATAAGTGTACTGGCTATAGAACCTACTGCCAAACTGCTGAGCAGAGTAGGGAAAATGTGTGCCACCAAGTAAGCATCTGTGGCTGCCGTCGCCCCGAAGTAAAAAGCAATCACCGTCTCCCGGACAACGCCGAGCAGACGGCTGAGCAGCGTAGCTATAATCATTACTACAGTTGCCGCAAAAATGCCTTGCTTATCTAATCTCAATCGGTGCACCTCTCGCTTTAAGATATGTTGAAAATAGTAACGCTCACCCGCGCCATTGACTTTGCGGTCAATCTCCCCCATAAATCCCTCTCTTAGGAGAGAGTTAGTGTGATGGCAAGGTGAGGTCACCTTTTCACCTATCCGATTGGATATTACCGCGCAACAGAGCCGCTTCACAAATACTTTTCAATTCCTCTTTCTCCAATACCTCATTCTTTAGCATTATTCCGCCGGGAATCACGCAGTGATCGGCCACAACCGCATCAGCCACCTCCGCCTCATCCTCCACCACCACATTGTTCCAGAGAATCCCCCGCTTAATTACCACATTCTTTCCCACCACAGTGTTATCTCCTAGTATAGCGGGCCCGTAAATCCGCGCACCTTCCCTCACGGTACAGTTATTCCCCAACAGTACCGGCCCCACCAGTACAGCCTCCGGATGTACAGACACCCGCTCCCCCAACCAGATACTCCCCTCAAAACGCTTCCCCGGCAGTTCCACTTTCACCACCCCGGTCAGCATATCGTAATGCGCCTCCCGGTAGACGTTCAGATCACCCACGTCGCACCAGTATTCCCGCATCACATAACCGCACATCTTTTCTCCCTTAGCCAATAGCCCCGGAAACACCTGTTTCCCGAAATCATAAAACGTCCCTTCCGGGATATGCTCAAAAATCTCCGGCTCAAACAGATAAATCCCGGTATTCGCCAGATTGCTGATCGCTTCTTCCCTTCTCGGCTTTTCCTGGAACCGGACAATCCGTTCCTGCTCACACACCACGACCCCATATTGCGTGGGATCCGCCACACTCTTCAGCGCCAGGGTGGCAATCCCCCGGTTCTCTTTATGAAACCGTAAAAACTCTCCCAAATTAATGTCCGTCAGCGCATCGCCGCTCACAATCAAAGCAGGCCCGTCCCCGAAAAACGCCTCCGCCCGCTTAAAACCTCCGGCTGTACCCATCAGTTCCTTCTCATACGAATACTCAATATGCACACCAAAAGCTTCACCATTGCCAAAGTGCTCCCTAATCATCTCCGGCTTATAATGCAGATTCACCATAATTTCGGTGACACCATACTTTTTCAACAGCCGCACCGCATGCTCCATACAAGGCCTCCCGGCCATGCGTACCATCGGCTTTGATACTACATTTGTCAGCGGCCGTAACCTCGTCCCAAGCCCTGCGGCCAAAATCATCGCCTTCAAAATATCACGCCCTTATCCTGCTTAACTTCACAATCCCACACAGTCTTAATAATGAAGTCCAATCTGTTACATTTGCTTGCCACCCTCACCGTCAACCAGCTCAGCCGGGCCACACCACTCCGCACATCGCATGTCGTATTTACTTATCCTCTTTTGTACATAACCCTAGTGAGCAGTAAAGTCTTTATTCTTCCCAATTCCTCCAAGCGCACCGCGACCAGTAGCGACAGGTAGACAAACACGCCGAAGACCACCGCGCTGCCAAGCCTTAGCACCTGCGGCAGGATTTCTGCACCACCCCAAATAACTGCCGCCTGACGGTAAACAAGTGTTACCGAACCGCCCATCACCAACGCAGCTATGAATATTTTCAGCGTAGCCACAGCTGTCTTGCGTCCTTCCAGGAAGACGAACTTGCGGCGCAGCTTCAGCAGCAAGAGTAACAGTTTAACCGTAGCTGCCAGCGAGGTAGCCAGAGCCAATCCGCCATGGGCCAGATACCTGACCAAAATTAAATTTAGCACCACATTAAGCAAAATGCTCAGCAGCCCTATTTTCAGCGGTGTCAGCGTATCCTGCATGGCAA
>JAGXTN010000024.1 GCA_018333455.1 Dethiobacter sp.
GCGCAAAATTTTTGATTGCCCAGAAGAGTGAAGTCGCCAAGGACAAAATTTGAATCTCGCGATTTTAGTACCTACCACATTGTATGCTATGCCTACTCATGTTCAGAGATCTCAAATAACGACTGTAGCCAATTTTGTCGACCATGCAGCACGCGGGCAATAACTATTTTGTCATCCAGCACCCGATAGAAAATGATATAGGGATTTTGCACAATTCGCCTGTAGCCGCGCTCAGCGCCGGGAGCATCTTCCTCAGGCAAAACAGCCCCTTTCTCTGGGAAATCAGCAAGCTGGGTAATCGCCTTGTAAAGACGCGAGCGCAGCATCTCTGCAGCTTTTTTATTATCCTGTGAGACATAGGAGAAAACGCTATCCATGTCATAGTAGGCGGCTTCAGAGAGCAGGATTTTTTTATACATCTTCGATCCTCTTTTTTAGTGTCGCAAAAGTTTCTTCAAAATCTCTTAGCTGCTTTCCTTCGATGATTTCCCGGTCAACATCCGCCAGCATCTTGCCTAATTGCTGCCTGGCAAGCATTTTTTGAAAAGCCTCATAACTCATTACTACCAAATCAGCCTCACCGTTCTTGGTAATAATTATCGGGGCTTGTGTTTCATGGCAGCGCTTGGAAAATCTGTTATAGTCATGGCGTATCGTGCTGGATGGCTTTATGTCCATAGCGAACGGTTCATATGGCTTCACTTGATCCACATCCTTTGACATTATTATGACAATATTATACCATTCCTGCTTTACATGATTCAAGAGGATTTATGGCATTCGAGGCACAAAAAACGCTGTCCGCCACGTTACCCTACACAAAAAAATAAGCCCTGCCTGCCCTCCACCAGCAGAAACATGGGGACGGTTCTCTAAGGGGATAATCGGAAGTTTTGCGCGAAAGAAGGCTCAACTGTTGGTAGAACGCCACCAGTTGAGCCTTTTACCCTGTTTCCAGAAGCGAGTAGCAGGCGTCCGGGAGAAGGAGAAACGGCGACAGAGGTCATATCGATGTGTGTCCGCGCATAATATAAATACTCAAATTTCCCACCTCAAAATCAAATCTGAAAATTGTAAGTTATCCGGGCTTTTTTGTCACTACGCTGATAAACAGGACAGGAGCACGCAGAAAACGCTCGTAGGCTCGAATCTTATGTGTCAGCGTCGCCCTGCCGCGACTAAAGGAGACTTCGGAAATAGCCTCCCACAGGAATACCCACCCTCCCACATAGAGACCCTGCAGCAAAGCTGCATGCAGGGGTCCTGTTGTGAGCTTGCCTTCCAGCAACCCGGCGGCAATCAGGAAGCCGGCAGAAATGAATACATACACCGCAGCCCGCCAGAACAAGTCATTAAGTCTGCGTCTGTTGGCACGCAGGTAATGTCGGAACTGCGACTTTATGCCATCGGCTATGGCCAACTCGCGTGTTAAATCGCGCTCTTTTTCGTTGATAGCAATATTTAGCTGTATTTCGTATTCAAACGGAATCTCATCAAAGCACTCCTCAAGAAAGTAGACAAGATCAGGGTCAAGGTCTTTGCGGCTGGCGTTGTCCCACTCATTAAACAGGTAAATCTGCTTTTCGAGCAAAACCTCGATTACTACCCGCCCAGAGTCGCGATCAAAAGCATACGACTCTTTGAGAAAGGGGTCGCGCTCATAACGCAACAATATGTTTTGTGATGGCAAGTTATCCGTCCTCCGACTGGCTATTCACGCCAAAAAGTTCTGCATTCTGATTCTCAAGAAGCAGAAAATGACCCGCATTCGATGTTAAATTTTTAGCAGAGATATTTCGCCGACAGATCCGCGTGCACAATTAATGCGGTCGAAATGCATCATCTAGTGTCGCCTCTCACGAATTCTGACGGCGGAATTATAGCCGCCAATGGCTTTGCTGCTTGAAGGACAACCCGAAAGCAGCGTGAGAATCCAGCCGTAACTTCGTTTTGGTTAAAATTCTACGATTAGGCAATAACACCTCTTTGCCGGTCGAGATCAGTCAGAACACGAATAATATGGGATTCTACCGTCACCTTCAGTAATGATCCGCACGACCTGATCATGATCCAATGCTGGTTTATATGGACGCCGATTCCTTAATGCGTCGTATTGGTCAGCTATATTTAATATTCTACCCTCAAGTGGGATCTGTTCTCCTTTCAAGCCGTAGGGATAACCGCTTCCATCCCATCTTTCATGATGCGAGAGAGCTAACAAGGCACCCGTCTTTAGTTTATGGTGTTCACCGATAATCTTTGCGCCGAAGATAGCATGTTTCTTCATCTCGGCAAATTCCTCATTAGTCAGTTGGCCGGGCTTTCTAAGGATGTCTGGATGTGCACATGGTTGCCCATTAAGCACCAACCATATATCTTTATTTTAAAACTGGTCTTATATCTTTCAATAGTATCAAGAAACCTTATCTATCTTCATCATCATGAAATATTTCCTGTCTGTTAGCTCCCCTTATTATGACATGATATATCCCCGTTTGACTTTTTTCTCTTGCTTCTCGCGGCATATTCATCGCCACCACTCTTTTTCCACATTTTACCACATAAATGAAAAAGAAAGCAAGAGAAGAACGAAATCGCTGTCGCGATGGCTTCTAACTAAAAATCAAAAAACCTATAAAAAAAGTCCATAAAAAATAAGAAAAGTATGCCTATCTATGGTATTGTTTAAGTTACCACACCAAAACAACC
>JAGXTN010000113.1 GCA_018333455.1 Dethiobacter sp.
TCCTCAAGCTATTTTAACAAAATTCTACAGGCTGCGGGTAGGATAATTGGTTTCATATCTTTTTTGTGCCTTGAAGCGCAGCGGAAAGGAATGGTCATATTGATGAGTAATGTGTAGTTGCTGCTGTAAGTTTTTAGATAACGCCGCCTTTTGTGGTTATGCTTCCGGTGTGCCGGGAGCGCGGACTCGTATAATATGGTTAATGAAAGGCCTGACAGAGAAGTAGGCTGGCGAAGAGTAAAAAAGCGCAGGGAGAGTTACAGTTGTTCTAGGAACCTCGACATCAACAATATTTAAGAAAAAGCCAACATATAAAATCAGAAAAACAATCTGGGGGAGAAGTGTGCGCATATAAACTTCGTAACAGGAGCGTGAAAGCGACAACCGTACATAAAAAACGTGGAACATAACCAAGACCAACACAGAAGAAGACCGCAGGCGTAACAAACTGCAAGGTTAAGAGATTCGCGCCCCTGACCGTGACTAAGAATACATACGGGATCATTGGAACATGTTTGCGCGTTCAATATTGCTTTGAACGCCGGGCTACCAAAGGTGCGGCTGCATGACTTGCGTCATACCCATGCCACCCTATTGTTACAGCGGGGGATTCCCGCCAAGCTGGTGCAGGAACGGCTGGGACATTCAAGCATAACGATGACGCTTGACTTGTACAGCCATGTTACACCTGAAATGGTGAAGCTGGCAGCAGAAAGTTTGGATGGACTGTTGACCAAAAGAAAAAGCTCTGCGAAGGCGCAGAGCAAAGAATAAAAGACGAGACGGCTTTACTATCAGCAGGGAGGCAACCCTGCTTTTTTTTGACTAAACTCAAACTGCATTAAAACTGCATTACTGAGGCTTGATATGCTTGATCCCAGCTTACTTAAAAACCCCGGAATCCCTGATTTCATTGGTGCGGGCGGAGGGACTTGAACCCCCAATGGGATAAACCCACTAGATCCTAAGTCTAGCGCGTGTGCCAATTTCGCCACGCCCGCTTGAAAGGTGGCAATTATTTGGGGTGGATGATGGGACTCGAACCCACGGCCCCCAGAGCCACAATCTGGTGCTCTAACCTCCTGAGCTACACCCACCGTACATGCATTATACAGAGCTTGCAGTTTCCTATTGCAGCAACCTCTACCTACAATAGGATAACGGAAAAGCAAGCATTTGTCAAGGACGGTGTGCCCTGGACGGTGTGTGCGCATGGCATGCAAATAGAATGATGCAAAGAACTATTCTTAAAACTTGGGCCTTTTGCGGAGCCCTTCTTTTTTTGCTTGCTTCCTCATCAGGTTTTTTAGAAATAACATAATTTCACATATTGTGCCGATAATTATTCCAAAATGATTGGTTATGATTGATGCTAAGAGAAAAGAAAGAGGAGGTTGACAGATGAAAATATCCCGCAAAGTCATGGTCGGATTGCTTGCCGCATCGCTCATCCTGCTTAGCGTGGCTGCCGTGGTTGCCTGGCGCGGCTTAGCCGACCAGAGAAGCATGGCGGGCCCGGCAACAGAAATGAGCGCAATTGCTACCCGCGGGAATCTGGAAGTAATAGTGTCGGGGTCCGGCACTTTGCAGTCAGAGGTGCGGGAAGATGTGCGTGTGCCCCTTAGCGGAAGCATCGTGCGCTTCGATCTAGAAGCAGGTCGCAAGGTTTCCGCCGGTGATATTCTGGTGAAACTTGATGTGCAGGATATGGAACTGCAGATTGAAAGAAAACGTTTGGATATCGAAATTCAGGAACGGGAGCTGCAAAAGCTTCGTGAAGAGGAAACAGAAGCGGTGCTTACGGCAACAGAGTCTGGTTTAATAGACTGGAGTGTGCGCGACGGCGATCGTGTCCAGTCGGGCAGTGGCATCGCAACCGTAACCGACAGGGATTATCTAGAAGTGACGGGGCGCTTCTCTTCGGCAGGCGTTGCCGGCATTGTGAAAGGGCAAACGGCTGCATTTAGCCTCCCAGACTATTTGCTTGAGTTCTCCGGCCAAGTTACAAATGTCAGTACGATTCCCCGCCCCGGCAAAAGCCAGCCAAACCTGACCGCATTTTATGAAGTCACAGCCGAGTTCGACAATACGCAAAACCTCCCGAACGGAGTGCGGGGACAGATGACGGTGCAAACTGCATCAGAAAAACACCAGGCTGCTCAGCCTGCCGTTCTTGCTCTCCCTGAGGCCACAAATATCCGTGCTCCACTATCGGGGACAATCTCCAAACTCCAGGTGAGCAGCGGTTTCATGGTCTCCGAGGGAAGGCAGATTGCGGAAATAATCGATTCACAGTTATACAGCCAAATTTCATCGGCGGAGGCGCGTCTGCATCAGGATTATTTCGAACTAAGCAATCTGCTGGCGCAGCCGGAACCAAATGAAGTGCAGATTCGGCAGCTTCAGTTGGAAATCAATAATCTAAGCGCAGAAATTAGCCGGCTTTATGAAAAACAAGCATCTGGGAACCTGACCGCTCCGGCGAAAGGAGAGTTGCAATGGAAAGTCAGAGAAGGTGACCGCGTCCAAGAAGGGAGCATCATCGCCACGGTGCAGTCGCTGGAAAAAGTTAACACCGTCGGTTTCTTTAGCAAAGAACAAATCAGCACATTCTCCGTTGGTCAAGCTGTGGAATTCTATGTGGTTGAATACGGAGTGACCATTCAGGGAAGGATTTCCAAGATCGGAGCAGTCCCGAGAACGGGTGTAGAAACCGCCGGACTTGATATGTTCTATGATGTAACTGTAAGCGTGAAAAACCCCGGAAATCTGGATGCCAATCAGAGCGGTGTACTAAAAATTGCTACGGCATACGGAGAAACAAGGTCAGTTGAAGCTGTTTCGGCCAAAGTGGAACCGCTCTTGTTGCGTGCTCCGCTTACCGGCACAATCAGCATCCTCGCCAATGATGGCGAATACGTTAGCAAAGGGCAGACTTTGGCGCAAATCAGTGACCCTGAGAGAGCTGAACAGCTGCAACAGCAGATCGCCACTGCCGAATTACGTTTGCGTCAGGCCCGCCTGGACCTTGAGGATGTCATTTGGCAGCAAACAGACCGCAATAATGAAGCTGTGATCGCTGCGCCGATTAGCGGAACTATTTTACTCCCTGCGCAGGCTGTGGGTGTCGGCACCCATCTTTCCCAGGGAACTGTCTTGGCCACGGTGGTGGATTATGAGCGAATGCAGGTAGTCATCCCTGTTGACGAACTGGATGTAGCCAGAATTATCCCGGGACAGCCAGTCCGTATTACAGCACACGCTCTACCCGGCACCTTAATCGAGGGGCATGTACTTAATATAGCTCAGGAAGGTTCCGACCAGGGAGGAGTAGCTGTTTTTGATGTCACAGTGTCGATTCTCCCCACCGATAACCTGCGCGCAGGCATGACCGTTGAAGCCGAAATCCTGGTGGAAAGCCTGCGGGATATTCTCCTTGTCCCCATTGAGTCGGTCATTTCCCAGGGCGACCGGAGTATGGTGCATCTCCTCACAGGCGATGGCGAAACCCGTCCGGTGGAAGTTCAGACGGGCGCCAACGACAGGTCAAGGATACAGATTGTCTCCGGCTTGAACGAGGGACAACAAATCCTTATTCAAGGAACAACCGCAAGAAGCGTACCAATGCCCGCGTCTGGTGGCCCCTTTGACGACGAAAGCGAGGAAATGCCCGCGCCAGGCGGAGGAATGTTTGGCGGAATGCGGCAACGGCGGGAGATAAACGAATGATCCGCTTGGAAAATATCAGGAAAACGTATAAAATGGGAGATATACAGGTTCATGCTCTGGACGGGATTAGTATGGAAATATCCCAAGGCGAGGCGCTGGCCATCGTGGGGCCATCCGGTTCAGGCAAGTCTACTTTGATGAATATCATTGGCTGCCTTGATACTCCCACCTCGGGGTCCTATGTCCTTAACGGTCGCGCAGTCAGCGGCCTGTCGAAAAATGAATTGGCAGGAGTACGCAATACACAAATCGGTTTTGTTTTTCAAAGTTATAACCTTCTCCCTCGCCAAACAGCGCTGGAAAATGTCGAGCTCCCATTAATCTACAGGGGCCTGCCCGGGAAAGTTCGCCGGGAATACGCCTTAGCCGCGCTGGAAAAGGTAGGCCTGACCGGCAGGATGCACCACCGGCCGACGGAACTGTCAGGAGGCCAGCAACAGCGTGTTGCCATCGCCAGGGCGTTGGTGGGCGACTCACCAGTGATTCTAGCCGATGAGCCGACCGGCAACCTAGACAGCGCCTCTGGGCGTGAGGTGATGAACGTTTTGACAAAGCTGCACAGTCAGGGCAAGACACTGATTCTGATTACACACGACCCCCAAGTAGCTAAACTTGCCCAGCGCCAGGTGAGGATTATAGATGGACGCCTTGAAACGGGAGGTGCTTATTGATGGGGTTCCTGCAGGCCTTTCGGCTGTCTGTCTCAGCAATGCTTGCCAAAAAACTCCGCTCCTTTTTAACCATGCTGGGGGTAATTATCGGCGTATTTTCCGTCGTTGCCCTTATTTCCCTCGGTCAGGGGGCCACCAGCTTGGTAACGGAACAGGTTCAGGCCATAGGCTCTAATTTAGTTAGCGTCAATATTACCGGCCGGGGAGCACTGACGGGTCTTTCTCTGGAAGAAGCGCTGGAACTTGCTTCTAGACCAGGCGTGAGCGCCATCGCGCCGGTGCTTTCCGGACAGGCCACCTTTAAGCATCAGACCAAAGATGTATCGGCCTCGCTAGAAGGAGTTACACCTGACTATAACACTGTCCGCAATCACAACATCGAGTACGGACGCTCTCTCGTGGCGGCAGACCTAGAGCATCGCCAGAAAGTAGCAATCCTTGGCTCTGAAGTGGCGCAGGAACTTTTCGGAGAAAAAAACCCCCTCGGCGCACAGATTCGCATCAACGGCAATGCGTTTACCGTCATAGGTGTTCTGGAAGAGAAGGGCGACGGCATCGGCGGGACTAATGACAACAAAGTGCTTATCCCGCTTACGACCGCGCAACGCCTGCTGCGCAACATGACTATCAGCGCCCTCTATATTCAAGCCGAATCTCCGGAGTCGGTCGACCGTGTGGTAGTGTCCGTGGAAGCTTCACTGAAACAGATATTCCGGGATGAAGATGCGTTCCGGGTTTTCAATCAGGCCGATCTCTTGTCCACCGTCAGCCAGATAACTGGCACACTTACCTTGATGCTGGGCGGGATTGCCGCAATTTCCCTTCTAGTCGGCGGCATCGGGATTATGAACATCATGCTCGTCTCCGTAACGGAACGAACAAGGGAAATCGGCATCTGTAAAGCGCTTGGCGCCAGAAAGAAAGACATCCTCTATCAATTTCTGATTGAATCTGCGGTGATTAGCGGCACAGGCGGCCTCATCGGCCTGATGCTCGGTCAGTTGGCTGCCTCGCTTGTCAGCCGCTTCAGCGATTTCCCGACAACGGTCACTTTTCAGGTTGCCGTGCTGGCACTTGCCTTTTCCGTAGGAGTGGGAATTTTCTTTGGTATCTGGCCGGCCAATAAGGCGGCAGACTTAAACCCGGTTGAGGCTTTGCGGGCACAGTAAAATACAGTCTCGAGGAGGAGCAGCGGTGACATTCCGGGTGTATTTAGTGGAAGATGAAGCCAATTTAAACAGTCTGCTGGTATCGTACTTTGAACGTGAAGGCTGGAATGTCGCTTCCTTTCTCACCGGGGAAAGCGCGCGCCAAGCCATACCGGACAGGCCCGACCTCTGGATTCTTGACATTATGCTGCCGGATATAGACGGCTACCAGTTGATCTCGGAAATCAAGGAACTTACACCCCATGTGCCGGTGATATTTATCTCCGCCCGGGATGCGGGCCTCGATCGCATTATTGGCCTGGAAAAAGGCAGTGATGATTACCTGCCCAAGCCGTTCCTGCCCCGTGAGCTTGCGATCCGTGCCAAAAAACTGCTAGAGCGGGTGTATCCCACAACTTCTCCCAGCCAAACGGCTCCTGCCATTTCTCTGCCTCCGTACCGCATAGATCAACTGCAGCGCAGTGTGTCCACAGCTGGCGGCAAGCTCGAGTTGACGGCCAAAGAATTTGAGTTGCTCTTGCTGTTTGCCGCCCAGCCTGGGCGGGCGTTTTCTCGCGAGCAAATCCTGACACGGATTTGGGGAGACGGTTACTTCGGCAGCGATCGCGTGGTTGACGATTTGGTCAGAAGGCTGCGCAAAAAAGCCCCCGCATTACAGATTGAAACTATCTACAGTTTCGGGTACAGGTTGGCGCCGGCATGAAAAACAAACCATTATCCATTCAGATCTGGCTTTTCCTTGGCGCTACCCTAGCAGCCGTTTTGCTTATGGCGGTGTCGGTGCCGATTGTTTTTCGCGGCTTCTTCACGCCTGACATCTATCAATTAATCGAAACTTCACAGGAGACGTTTCTTGCCGGTGGATTGCCCGACCCGCTGGAACTTCTGCCGCCGGACTCACATGATCCGCAGAGACCTCGCATTATGCATTTCTATCTCAGCGAAACGGGAGGTGAAATAACCCCCCCTCGCCTGCACCCTATCTTTCTCGCCGAAGTAAAGGAAAACGCCCGTTTGCAGCAGGAGCCAAGCCGGCGTTATAAACTGGAAACTGATAACGGGGCGATTTTCTACGTTATTCGCCGTGTTGAAGGTGATTTTTTGGTCTCTTTTATGAGCGATATATTTCATGACAATGTATTTCTGACCCTTTTTCGCCGCCTCATCAAATTTATTCTGCTCATTTTTCTCATCAGCCTGCTCCCGTCGCTTTGGCTGGCTAAGTATATCACGCGGCCCCTAGTTACGCTGGAAGCCCATGTCAGGCAAATCGCCAATCGGGACTGGTCAACACCGATTCATCTCAACCGCAGCGACGAAATTGGTAAGCTGGCAGCGTCGGTGGAGTGGATGCGTTCGCAGCTGTCCAGCCAGGAACAGGAGCGGCGCACCTTTTTGCAAAACATTTCGCATGAACTGAAGACTCCCGTGATGGTTATCCGCAGCTATGCACGCTCAATTAATGACGGCATCTTCCCCAAAGGAGACATCTACAGCTCCATTTTAGTCATCGAACAAGAAACTGAACGCTTGGAAAGACGCGTCCGCCAGCTTCTTTACCATACAAAACTGGACTATACAGCAGGCAGCCTGAATATTGAACCGTTTGATTTTGCAGAACTTGTGGAAGAAATCGTTGACAGAATGCGTTGGCGGCGCACCGAACTAGAGTGGAATCTAGAGCTTATTCCTGTCACATTAAACGGCGATCGTGAACAGTGGATGGTGGCACTTGAGAACCTGCTTGACAACCAAATCCGCTTTGCGGAAAAACAAATTGCCGTCTCCCTCACTTCTGATTCCGGTCATGCCGCCCTGCGCATCTGGAATGATGGCCCACCGATAGACCGCGAAATACTCAGCAACCTTTTTGAGCCGTACCGCAAAGGCCCAAGCGGTGAGTTCGGCCTTGGCCTCTCGATAGTACGCCGTGTCGCCGAAAACCATTCTGCCCAAATCCAGACTTACGAAGAAGACGGCGGCGTTACCTTCCGCCTAGTCATCCCACGCAGCCGCTAACACTGCGAAGACCCATAACATCCATCACTGTTATCCTGCTGACACCAGTCATTCTCTTTGGAGAATTGAAGTTCCAATAAATACTTTCAACTTGTATTCACCATCTGCAAGCAGGTATTTATTATAAAGATCATTCAACTCCATTTCATTTACCTTTAATCTACATTTATCAAAAATATCCATCCACTCGTCGCAGCTGAATAGACCAAGAGTATGAACCTCATGATGGATTCTTTTTCTGCCATTCTCACGTATCAGATAGATCATGGTAGCCTCATAAGAGTTCTCAGAAGTAATATGATTGTTCTCAAAGACAGTTATCTGAATGTTATCTTTTGCACCAGTGTATGCAAAATTATTGTTCCTGAATTCTTCCTTCGTATGGGCGACAACCAGGAGAACCCCGTTGGGCTTCAGATGTGCTACTGCATTTTTCATGGTTGCCATTAAATCCTCTAAAGTGATCATATAGGCAATAGCATCCGGAATAATAACAATGTCAAACTTTTTATTCAGGTTTACCGTTCGCATATCTGCTTTAACATAAGTGATTTCAGGATTTTTTGTTTGCGCAAGGTCGAGCATTCCTTTACTCAGATCCACTCCTGTAACTGTAAAATACTTTTGAAAATGAAAATCATGCCCTCCTGCGCCACATCCCAGATGCAGCATAGTTGGTGACGGTCTAGAAATAAACCTTTCTATGGTTTTGATATAACCCATTGCCTCTTCTTCATAGGACTCTGGAGCAGCCAAAACATTCTCTACCCAAGCAAGCTCATTGTATACTTTCCAATTCATATCATCTCACCTCGTTCATCTTCGTATTTTAGACTATCGGAATGGGAGTAGCACTTTTTAGGAGATAAAGGCAAGAATCCTCCCCATTTCAATGGGGAGATGAATTGCCCCTCGTACTATGTGTATGGTTAATATTCCTGTTAATAATAGTATTTATCGAGTATTTGTGCTATACTATATACA
>JAGXTN010000046.1 GCA_018333455.1 Dethiobacter sp.
TGAAGGTAAAGGCTATTCCCCCCATAAACTCCGCCACAGCTACGCCACATTGCTCCTGCAAAACGGGGCTGACCTTATCTCCATCAAGGAATTGCTCGGACACGAAGACCTAAACAGCACTAAGGTTGTCTTTTGAACATGTGTCACCTTAGTCAAGTGGATAGGCAGGTTTTTTATTTTCCAAGCTTCAAAATTCGTCCTGCTCCCTGAATTACCAGTACAAAAACTATCGTTCCGATAATCAAGTCAGGTTTGTTAGAACCAAGCCAATAAACCAAAAGTCCGGCCAATATGACTCCTAAATTAATAATCACATCGTTTGATGTGAAAATCATACTAGCTTTCACATGAGCTTCCTCCTTATTTTTTGACTTTTGCAGTAGGTACAAACAAAACCCATTTGCAATTAATGCAAATACTGAAACAACTATCATTGTCGCAAAATCAGGTAGTTTTTCTGCCACAAAAAATCTTCGTAATACTTCTATGAACCCTATTATTGCAAGTGTTATCTGAAAGTATCCGGCGAGTTTTGCAATTCGTTTTTTTCTTATTAAAGTTCCACCTACTGCCAAAAGACTAATTCCATAAACAAATGAATCAGCAAGCATATCTAAACTATCTGCAATCAACCCCATAGATTGGGAAATCAATCCTGTGGTCATCTCGATAAGAAAAAATGCAAAATTGATTGCAAGAACTGTCCAAAGAAGTCTTTTCTGGTTTGAGTTCTCTTCAAATTCGGTTAGTTCAGTTTGTTCGGTTGCCAGTTTTTGTCCACCTAAATTCAGTTCAGTTATTGATTTTTCGATTTCGTCATTTTGTCCGGTATGAAAGATGGTCAATTTTCGGTTTGAAATGTCAAAATCTAACTTTTTAATACTCGAAATTCCATCCAATTGCATTCGGATTAGATTTTCTTCCGAAGAACAATCCATTTTAGGAATTTCAAATATTGTTTTTTCCATTTACGATTCAACCCCCAGTAGGTATCATGTTCGTCTTGCGAAAGGGTCATGGCTCAAAGAAGCGTAAATATCGCCATTTAAAACATTGAGTGCTGAAAATAAATTAACCTGCCTATCCACTTGACTAAGGTGACTACTCTATCTTGTGGTCGGTCAACTCCGTGTACGTGATAGTTTTTGTTGAAGATATTTCGACCCACCGTCCGTCTTCACTCCAAAAGAGCTTTGCAAGCACCTTTATTGAATAATTTGCCATAATTTCCTTGACTAACTGCTTCTTCATCTGCCCAATAATCTCCATAAGCTATCCACTTGTTATAAACGGGTTCCTGTATAAGAGCGAAAAACTCTTTCTGCCCTTATTTAAAAGCGACCTATGGTGTCTCCCTTGTTGCAAACAGTCTAGAATTGCGATTCCGGCAACGAGTGAACCCACTACTTCAAAGATTATTTGAACACCTACCTCAATTCCTAGATATTATCTCCTAATGAGGCTCTATCGTCTACTGGCCAAACCTCTGCTCTAATGTCTTTCACTTATGGATGGCGCTTCTTGCTCCTTGTTTCATCTGATACATTCTTCTGTCGGCGTTTTCTAACAGCTCTTCAATGGATTGGCTACAACAAGAGCTGTATTCTGCAAATCCATAACTGAGGCCAATTTTATACGGTTTCTGCTCTAATGCGTTATAATGCTCCATGCGGTCCTCAATCCTTGCACCAACTTCCTGAGCTTGCTCTTCATTACAATTAGGCAGAATTAATAGAAATTCATCTCCCCCAAGCCTGCAAATGCTATCTGACTCTCTAAGGGCTTCTTTCAAGACTGTGCTGACAATCACAATCAATTTATCACCTTCATTGTGTCCGTATGCATCGTTTATTTGTTTTAAAAAGTTTATGTCTATAAAACAGATTGTAACGGACTGGTTATTCCTTTTAGCCTCTTTCATGGCATTTTCTAACATTAGCAGCCCTGTATTCCGATTTAACACGCCCGTTAAACTATCGGTAGTGGCGTAGAATTGGAGTTGTTCTTCCAATTTTTTTCTTTCTTCTATTTCGGCTTCAAGCTGTTGATTCAAACTCTTTATGGTTCTCACGTCGTTTATCAGACGGACATTTTCACCTTTTTTCACGGAGTGCAGTTTATTTGAAACAAAAAAAATCAGGATTGATAAAGCGAACAAAGACATGAGTATAACGCCAACAATCATTGGAAATGGTTGCTCTGTCTCCAATGCATTTACATATGAGATACTTACCAGCGCTAGAGAAAACAATGATGCTGCGACAAAAGTAGCGGTTAAGTTGCTATCGTATGAAGTCGCCACATTTTTCTTAAATAGAATTGAATACACCAGAATAAACGAAAGCATTGAGGTGAGTGTTATAAAATTTACCAACAAGCTAATGCCGATATTATATAAAGCAGATGTTATCGACATTCCTGCGATTGATAAAATTATACTAGAAAAACTTTCGCCTAGGATTGTGGTTACAAAGTAAAGCCCTACTGCTAAAACCGTTTTGCTCCAACTAAGCCTAAAAAATAACTTTGTTATCAGGAGATTAAAAAGAATTGCCAACAAACCTCGGTATATATTAAACTGCAATAAAACTACGTTTAGACCAACAACTACTGTAGAACATAACAAAAACGCCAAAACTCTTTTCTTAGGCAAATCTACATTGAACATAACCTGAAAATATAAATACATGACCAAGGAACCGATAAAAACAATCAGGAAATTATAGAATGCCGGCATATGAACACTTCCTTCCTTCTGCTCTGATTTCTACTCAATTTAAAAATACAAATTCATGCGGCCCTCAATAAGTCAATTTTTAAGTCGTTAGCTGATTCAACTTCTGATAAGTTTCCGTCAGCATATGACCCATTAATGCGTCTTTAAATTCTTCATCATCAAGCACCTTTGCAAAAAACGCCTGATTCTGGTCCATTCTCTCGATGACCTTGCTGATGAAAGCTTTTTCAAATGCATACTTAAAATCTTCAACGGAGTTATTCTTTGCCTTTCGAACCATATCGGGGTCTTTTACGAAATCCTCTTTTATTTGTTCAATTGTCAGTTGGTCTGCCATAGTAAAATCCGTACCAAACCTTGCATTGAGCCTGTCGATAATTGCAGATAGGCTCTCTTTTTCATCCTCTTTCTTTTTAGAGCCGGGGTGATTCACAGGGGGTACGGCTGTATATTCACCACCTGCCTCAAGAGACAAATCACCGTCAAAAATCTTGCTAACCTTGTAATATTCCATTGCTACCTCATCTGATACTTTAACAGCCGATTGCGTCCCCCGTGGCAGTTTGCGCAGTAAAAATGAAAGGTACAGATACAATTTATGCAAATCCACATCCTCTCACAAATTCGATAAATTCTGCAAATTTCCTTTATCTTCTTGTTAGTGGCTCTATTCTTAGATATAGTTAGCAAAAAAAATCAATCTTTCATCAAAAACGCCAAATATTTTAACTTGACCTCAATCACTATCTTTTTTTATCCTAAAGACAGACCCATTATGGTGATTTTAAACTTAAGGAAGGAGAATTGAAAATATATGAGACGGAGGTTATATCTAAGACAAGAAAGCCATGACTAGCCATGACAAGATGAGGCGTTGTAGATTGATAGGAAAACCCCGAGGCGGATTTTATCGGGCAATGTTCCGGCAAAACATTGAGAAAAAAATTGCCACTGTCATTTCCGCAATGGAACTTGCAATCTGCAAGCATATGACTTGCGCCGCTGCTGTTAAGCCATCTGCTTAATAGCAGCACCTGCAATTTATGGGGTATGCGCACACCAGTACTCAACAGACTTACAGAAATATATCGGATATAAGGATGCCATAGCCATGGCTTCGGTTAGGCTGTCTCTGTTTTTACCGGAGGGAAAATAGAGACAGCCTTAAGCCGGGATTCAAAAAGCACTTTGTTTATCAGGATTAATACGTTTTTGACAGGCAGATAATTGAGGAAAACGCGAGAAACAGCATAGCTTACATAGGGCATACTCTGCCCTTTTTATATTTACGCCGGAAGGGAGGGCACAAATGAACGCCGGCATAAAAAGCAATTTGGAAAGACAAATCAAAAGTATCCACAAAAATACCCGGGAAAACAGTTACGGAACGCGCGACCGTTATCTTGAGGCAACGAAGCGGTTTTGTGATTTCCTTGCCAATGAATTTAGGCTGCAGAAATTTGCCAATGTGCAAGAAAAGCATCTTATAAGATATGTTGAACAACTAAAAAAAACTGGAGCATCCCCAAGCACCATCCAGACTGACCTGTCTGGTATTCGTTTCTTTCATCAGCGAAGTAACTCCAAGCATACTTTACCTGAAAACTCTAAACTCAATTTGGAAAAAAGAAGCCTAGGCAGAGAAGACAGGAGCTGGACAAAGCAAGAAATACAGCAAGCCAGAGAAATGGCAAAAGATTCAGGACGGCATGATGTGCGTCTGGCTATTTCGTTTGCTGAAAAATTTGGAGCCAGAATTGAAGGGGTTTGCACCGTTACCGTCAAGGACTTAAAAGATGCGCTACTTGTTACAAATGAGGTCAGGCTTATTGAAAAAGGCGGCAAAGAAAGGTTCGTGCCGGTTGTAAA
>JAGXTN010000025.1 GCA_018333455.1 Dethiobacter sp.
GCCAGTTCTGTGTGGCTGGCAAAACCTGCTTGTCTCGCGATTTCCTTCGCGTCGGCGTTATCCTGCGCGAATTGGGCGATGATAAGCGCCGCCTTCGATGTACCATGCAGCGGCAGGATATTGCTATGCAGCTTTGCCGAGTAGCGCTCGGCCGCAGCACAAACATCTTTTGCCTTGAGTCCCAGGAGAAGTTGCGCCGTCTCATGTAGTTATCCAGAGACATCGGGTTTTTATAACCCAGCTTCTCCGCTATTTCCGATCGTTCTATCAGGTAGGTGCGTTCTTTCTTTGGCATCCGCATAAAATCCATTGAAGCGGCGATGTTCCGATCCACCAGACCTTTTTTGTAGGCAAAAGCATAAAGTGAACGTAGTGTGTAAAAGTAGTTGCTGCGAGTGTTGGCTGAATACTGTTTGACTTCTTTTACGTTACGCATAAACGCTTCCAAATCCTCCTGGGTGATATCTTCAATATAGACCGGGCCGTTTTTGCGCTCCTCGAGAAATCTTCTGATATACCCCAGGTCCCTTGTATACACCTCGATGGTTCTTGGGCTTCGCTCGATGCTTGCCATATAATCATAGAATTTTTCGGCAGTTTCGCTAAACAGCATAAACATTCCTCCCCCTTTCGCCTGGCATTATCCGCATAAAACCACTTCCTCTCCGGCGTTTTTGTACGTACATACATCACTTATTAGTGCTGGATAGTCAAGCAAATCAGCACTCCTTGAATGCCGGTTCATCCACAGCTGCCAAAGGGCATAATCCCGGCAGACCCTATCCCCGTTTCCCTGCTGCCGGGCAGAACCCGGCGCCGCCTCCTTCGGCGTTTCTGATGCAGCAGGCTGCGGATTTTCTGGAATGGCTGGTCTGCCGGGAGAATGGAACATGCCTTAGCTTGCCATCTTGAGAACCTTCACCGCTTCCGGCATGATCAGCTTACCGTCAAGGCGTTCATAGGCTGTGAAGCCGGTCTGACCATGAACCGCATATCGTTCATTCAGGCGCTTGATGGAAAGAGGCTGGCGTTCTATGACCCAGTAATAGGAGAGGTCACCGAAGGCGATAGGCTTTGCCCCGGATGTCGGTAAAGGCATGGATGGCGTTGTGATGACAGGCTTACTGAAGATGGTGTCATTCTGGGCATTCCAGATTGGATAACCGGTACTGTCTTTTAGCGTCCGCAGAGCCATGGCTGTATCGTCATGCATCAGGAACACTGCATTTGTGCGGTATTCAGATGTAAGCGAGAAGTAGAGCTCCACAACATCGTAATAGGTGATATTTGCTGCAGTAACCCCAACATCCGCTCCGTTATTGCTCAAAAGGCCCGTAGGCTCGTCCACTCCGGTGCCATTAAGGAATGCTGCTTCCTCGGCTCTGCCGAAGCGCCTGGCAAAAGCGTTAAGCAGATACTTTTCAATATCGAAGGCGTTATCGCCTACAAAGGAATTGTTGAGCCTGACAATGCACTTTTTATTCTTTGTAGCCACATAGCCACGGAAGATTTCCGTCATGGCAAGCCACCTCCTTACCCTTATTCCTCACAAAATTTCGTTTCTTCCGCTTCGCCGCATTCCGTACAAAGAAACCCGGCAAAGATAGAATCGCGGTCTGCCGCCTCGATTACTGCCCGGACAGCGTCACAGGCATCAACACGATTGGCTGTGCCGCATCTTGAGCATTCAACAGTCACTTGCATGGCTCTTCCCCCTCCCTTCGTTATAGTGCTAAGGTTTTAGCTGTGATTTGGGCAATAAAAAAACACCTCGCTATGGAAGTGCTTACTGTTGCTTTCTCTTCTTACTCACAGGTATTCTGCCGGGGTCATATTGGGCGCTGCCGGTGATGATAGTTCCCTTCGCCGCAGCTAAGGCCACCAAATCCACGACGCCGGTCCTGTCTCTGGCGGGATCTGCTCAATCCCTATCTCCAGATATCTTCTTTTGAAGCAGCCATCCGGGGATTTGCCAAATCGGATAAAAGCAAACATACCGTCACAAGTGTCTATACCTGTGAAGGCATTGCGGATGTTTGCATGGCTTCCCTTTATCACTTACTTACGCTTGGCCATACGATTAAAGTATGCGGCAACTGCGGCAAATACTTTGTGCCTCTGCGGCGCTCAGACGCGCTGTATTGTGACCGTATCAGTCCTTTTAATGCGTCCAGGACCTGCAAGGAAGATGGCTCACAAAGAGCCTTTGAAGAAAAGTTGAAAACAGACGAAGCTGAGAAGTTAAGACGCCAAATCTATCAGGCGAAGCAAATGCGGATCAGAAGAAACCCCAATATTCAGTCCTATAAAGAGAGTTTTGAGAGGTGGAAAAAGGACGTTAACCAGTGGAAAAAGGACATAAAAAAAGGCCACAAGACCTCCGAAGAGTTCATCCTGTGGCTCGAGGATAGTAGGAAATAAAATATCCCACCCTGGTCCGCATTGTTAAGAGGCGTGGTGGGCTCTGTTGACATGATCATACAGATAATCAGACGTTCAGTCAACCCGCGATATGTAGCAATGTTATACGTTATCGGCCTTCCCGGCCAGGTCCTTCAGCGCATGGATAACCATCTCCCAAGAGATATCGGCGGCGTAGCTGTATTTCTTCTGATACCGCTGCCATAGGCTGGCCATGATGGTGCTGGTGGTAACGGTCTGGACAACCTCGTCCAGAGCTGCCATTTGCTTTACGGTATTTCGCTTTTCGACCGTCTTTTTCAACGCCGCGCGGAAAATGGCATCGTCAAAAACCTGAGTGGTGGTCAGGACATAAATATCGTAGAAGTCCCTCATCCGGGTGTTGGCGATGCCCCGCGTGATCACGGTTTCAAACTTTTCAGCCAGCACAGTTTCCAAATTGTATGCCATAATGCTGATCGTCCTGTCCTCTAACATCAGCTTAAAGCTGTACTCGATCTCCCTCGGCGTGACGAAATCCCCGGTGGTGATGTCCATTTTCAGCGTTTGCCGCGTCTTGTCCAGGACAGCTTCAATGGATACCCGGTATCCTGGATAGTCTGCTTCCTCGCGGATTCCCTCAATATCCCGCAGCGTGAAGGTAACGCTGTCATCAACACCAATGTTTAGAATATCTTGGACAATGTCGGCAACCTCAGGTTCAGTCAATACTTGGCCTTTGATAGTGGCATCCAAATCCATCGTAGTGCGGGTGTCGATTCCGACCATCGCCGCAATCAGCATCCCGCCTTTGAGAATGAAACTATTCTTGTACTTTGACACGGCCACTCTCTCCAACAGCCGCTCCAACATGAAGTTACGCAGGATGACTTCTGCTTCCACGTTTTTCAGCTTAGACAGATTGCGAACCAGCGCTTTTAATTGGTTTGATGTTCTCATAGGAGTACCTCCAGATAACTTCGGAGCGGCTTTGTAATGCGAAAGGTTTCCGCCATCTGCATCAGCACGTTCAGGTTCTTACCGCTTCTCCTTGCGTAGCGCTTCACAGCGTCGGTCACAACGGCGATGTCCATCTGGTTCCGGCTGCGGATGCAGTCACAGATTGTCCGCTCCAAGCCGTA
>JAGXTN010000064.1 GCA_018333455.1 Dethiobacter sp.
AATGACTATTTGATTAGCTCAGGATAGGTAACCACCCTGCTTGTCACGCAGCAGTGAACAAGACGATTAAACAACTGTCCTTTAAACATTCGTCTATTAAACCTATAACAGTATTCTCCCAGATACGCCTGTAAATGTTTTGAATCTAAGCCATGGTATGTTCCTTTAATGAAGGCTTTGGCATTCGATATAATCACATGCAGCCATTTTAGATGGTCAGGGTTTTCTTTTGCACTAAATTCCTGGGGCTCGTGGTCGAAGTGACGTGCCAATATCCTGTAAGAACGATACATATCACTGGAAATGATAGAGCCGGAAATCATGTTGCGCTTGGCGAATTCAACGAGAGTTTTTCCCTTGATATCTGTGATGACCTCCATTTTCAGGTGTTGCGGTTGACCTTTTAAATTAAGCGATAATCCAACTAACACCTGAGTTTTCTCAGTGCCCCGCCCACGCTTACCTCCCACAGTCGGGGCTCCGAAAAAAGACTCATCGAGCTCCACTATTCCACCCAATTGGTAGCCTGCATCCCTTTGCGCCATAGCCTTTCGTATCTTATGGAGCATCGTCCAAGCTGTGACGTAGCAAACACCCAGCTGTTCGGAAATCAGGCGGGCGGAAACCCCACGCTTATCTTGGGCGACTAGAAAAATGGCCCAAAACCATTTGCGCAAAGACGTCCTTGTTTTCTCGAAAACTGTTCCCACCAAGACCGTAGTCTGATGCTTACATTGGGAGCATTCATACAAAGGGAGTTTCCTAGTTTTAATCTCATAAGCACGGTCATGCCCGCATTTGGGACAAACAAAGCCATTCGGCCACTTCATTTTGAATAGGTGTTTATGGCAGGCTTCTTCAGTATCATACTTATACTGGAACTCAAAGAGGGTAATAGTGTCTTGGTTTGCCATGGGGAATCGCCTCCGAACCTATGTTTGTCTCAATTATACCAAACATTTGTTCGTTTGGGAAGTGCTCCTGAGCAAAATGAATAGTCATTAATATTTATTGAACAAGTATTAGCTGAGTCTGCCAGAGATAAATAGAAAGGATTTTTAGAGTTATTTGTCAAATACTAAGAGCGTACGGATTTTCGGCAAGAAGCTAGTTAAGTTAAGTTTCTAACAAGGAGGGTATTTAAATGATCGGAAAATATTGTCAGGTAATCGTAGTTGAATTGCCCAGGCGCGAAGAACAAGCACCCAAGGTACAGGATGTTTTTACTAAATACGGGACGTGCATTTTAACGAGACAAGGTGTGCATGACTTAAACAATAATATGGGAGTCATCACTCTAAGCGTGCGCGCGGAAGATGAATACATGGCTGAATTCTCAAAAGAATTGTCGGCTATACCGGGAGTTCGTGTCAATGTGGTAAAAACAGGCTGCTATTAAATAAAATAGCTTTCTTAGCCTTGCCGACTGCAAAAAAAAGCGGCTCCAAACTGGAGGCCGCTTTTTTTAAGAAATGTGCTTGCCGCTTAGATAGGTTGCTATTTATGGCGGCGCAGTTTCCGGGTTTTTTTACAGAACTATTTTGCTTTCGCTTTCATAGGAGATGTCTGCTTTTTCGACACCCTTTTCCAAAAGGATTTTGTAGCTTTCTCTAAGCATATTTTTAGTTCCGCACATGTAAACTTTATAGCCTTTCAGGTCAGGCATGTTTCTTAATCCAGCAGTCACACGCCCTTTTTTTAGGCTGGTTGTTTCGTCCCTGGAAAGAATTGGTGTATAACTGAACTTAGCGTATTGTTCAGCCAATTGATTGAAGTAATCGTGGTATAAGAGATCTTTTTCATACTTTTGGCCCGCTAAAAGGTGGATGATTTTGGCGTTGGGATAGTTCAATAAAACATCTTTGGACATGGCTATGAAAGGTGTTATGCCAATACCGTTAGCAATAAAGATAATTTTTTCGGCTGAAGGGTCTAGCACTAACTCATTTCCTAGTGGCCCTTCAAGTTCTACCACATCGCCAATTTTAAATTCGCTAAATATTTTACCGGTGCCATAGCCGCCTGAAACTTTCTTGATAACTATGCTCAGTTGTTTACTGTCTTCGTTATATGAGGAAATAGTATATGCACGAAAAGATTTTGGTTTTGCTTGAATTTTTACTAAGACGAATTGTCCAGAGCGGTAGCTTACTTCTTGCGGCGATTCAAAGGAGAAAACATACTCGGTTGCTTCCTCAGTCAATTCTTTTTTAGCGGAGATCCTTGCTGTTATTTTCTTGCGGTCCGCATAGCCCTCAAGAGACGTTTTTTCTTTTAATTTAAGAGCATTGTTTTTAGTTTCAAGCGATAGAACACCTGCAGGGCAGTTTGCGACACATGTAGAACATTTAATACAATTTACATTATTAAACTGATTGACAGCAGAGAACTCTAAGAAAGGCTCCAACTGGAATGGGCAAACTCGGGAGCATTTGCCGCAGCTATGACATTTTTCTAGCGCAGAAATAGTTACTTTTCGCTCAGTTTTTTCGCTAATCCCCAGCGTTTTGCCTAATTTATGGGATAACTTTTGCATGGAACCCATCGGGCAGAATTGACACCAGATTCGTGGAGTAATGAATACCGCTAAAAGGCCACCGACAATTAATACCATTAGGTAAGTGTTGGCAAAGAGAAGGCCGAGTCTATCCAAGAAATCATATCTACCCCAGTTCTGAAAAACATTCAACATTCTTCTCATAAAATTGAACATAAAGAAGATAAAAAAGCCGACAATCATCAGCTTGGACGTCAAAAAGCTGGGGATTTTAGCATTTTTGCTGATAGGTAAGATGTTGTCAAATAAGCTGCCATGAGGACAGTAGTTTCCACACCAAAATCTTCCGCTAAAAAATCCGGTAATGATTAACGCTGCCATAATGAAAGCGACAATTAGCCCCAGCTTAGGTTCCCATAAACCGCCGATGGCAACAAGCACCGTAATTAACCAACCAAATTTTCTGATTAAGCTAAAAGTTCGAGTTGCTTTAATGTGATAGTTTTTTAACGTAGCCACTAACAACACTCCTTAACATCTCTTATACCCCTTGGGGGTATATCACAAGTATACTTTTATTAGATGTTTTTGTAAAGGCTTTTTTTATTGCGGATTTTTTGTGTAGGATTTTGGTCTATCTTTGCAGAATACCTTAAAATGGTTGTAATGCAAAAGAATTTGTGCCTGACAGGGGGTAGTGACCGTGCTCCGTAAGTTGATACAGGCAGGCTTGCTTTGGGGGTGGATATTATTTGCGCTTGGGTTTGCTTTGGCTGCAGGAGTAGCGGTTGGTGCGGCATTGGCTGCCGCTCTAAAGTTTTTTTGACTAGATAGTGTGATGACTTCTTGTTGGAATGGAGAAGAAGGGATGATTTTAAATACAGAAAACGCTGCTAGGTTGCAGTCCAACCTGGTTAATTTTTTCCTCTACTGTGCGATTATGTCCTCTCATATGTTTATCCCGCTGTTTAGTACTGAATTGGGCGCCTCTTCCCTCCAGGTTGGCTTGGTCGGTGCCGCTTTCGGTTTTGCTTATTTATTTTCTTCGCTCTTTTTTGGGTGGAAATCCGATTTGTTGGGCAGGCTGCTTTTTATCCGCTTCGGCTTGGCCGCGAGCAGTATTGCTTTTTTGGCTCAGACGCTTTCCTTTAGTCTGGTAACATTGTTTGTGATTCGTGCTCTGGTTGGGTTTAGTCTGGGCATCTCCACAGCGGCGCTCACCGCCTACATTTATGAATCCAAGGGCGATATGGGAAAATTTAGTTCTTTTGGTTCGTTGGGTTGGATTGGAGGCGCTGCGGCTGCTGCCATCTTGACCACCTACAATACACTGTTCATCTTTAGTGCGCTGCTTTCTTTTGTTGCTTTTCTTGTTTCGCTCTTCATGCGGGAAAAAACTTCGCCGGAACCCAAAAATATTCCCCGGCCCTTAATCGTCATCCGTCGTAACCGCGGCGTATTGTTTGCTTTTTTTCTTCGCCATCTGGGTGCTACCGCTACTTGGATTATCTTGCCCCTTTTCTTTGCCACGCTTGGCGCTTCGAAGACATGGATCGGGCTACTGTGGATTATTAATTTTATTTTTCAGTTCATTGCGATGCGCTTTGTGGAAAGGTTTTCGGAAAAAACGGTTTTTCTGATAGGGCAGGTGCTTTCCGTTGTGGTTTTTTTAGGCTATGCCGTGAGCAACTACTACCTGCAGGTTATCCCGCTCCAGGTTCTCTTAGGTTTTTCTTGGGCTTTCCTCTATGTAGGTTCTCTGCTGATCGTCTTACGGAGTGGCGAAGAAAAAGGCACCGCCAGCGGTGTTTTCTTCTCAGCCATAAATTTGAGCGGCGCTGTTGGCCCTTTGCTGGGCGGGGTTATTTCGCAGTTTTTCGGTTACCGGGCAGTAATGCTTTTTGCTGCTGCGATTACTCTGGTCGGCCTTTTACCTGCTCTTGGCCGGGTTAGGGGCAGCTCTTTAGAAAACAAATAACCACCTCGAATCTCGACCTCCCATCACACAGGAAATTAATAACTTTATCCAAAGATGCGTTTTTCTTGTCCGCTAGGGGCTGCCGCCCCTTCGGCGAGCTTGCGGGCTCTGAGC
>JAGXTN010000067.1 GCA_018333455.1 Dethiobacter sp.
ATAAGGTCATCGTAGAAGAAAAAATCGCATCATAAGCAGCTGCTGAATGTTCAGGGGCTGCGAAATTAGCTCTCTCGTAGCCTTGTTTTGTGTTGCCTTTCAAAGGCAAAGTGTTTTCAGGGTAGTAGGTAGATGGGTTGCGAACTCTTGGAGAAAGAAGCATTTTCTGATAGAATGATGTGAGTTAGACAAATATGGAGGATAAGAGAGGATTTAGGATGATTCGAAGTATGACAGGATATGGGATGGCGGAAAGCGACTCGGATGAGGCTATTCGTTTTAAGGTGGAAATCCGCTCTGTTAATCACAGATATTTGGATGTGGCTATTCGCCTGCCCCGGGAGCTGCAGTCCTTGGAAGACCGGGTGCGCAAAAGTGTCCAGCAGTCTGTGGGTAGAGGTAGGGTGGAAGTGTATCTTTCTTGGCGAGCGGACTCGCCAGATACTGTACAGGTAACTATTGACCGCGACTTGGCTCAAGCTTATTATCAGGCTTTGCTTGAACTGAGCCGTTTCTGCGCGGTAAAGGAGTTGCCAAGTTTGGAAGTTTTGTCTCGTTTCCCCGATGTTTTGCGTGTAGAGAAAGAGCAAACAGATAATGATAAGTTCTGGCTCTTGCTTGAACCAGTCTTAAACAAAGCTTTAGCCCAGCTTGCAATCCAGCGGGGGGAAGAAGGGGAAAGGTTGGCGGCTGATTTTAGCAAACGACTGAAAGAGTTGGCAACGATTGCCAAACTGGTCGAAAATCGTGCCCCGCAGGTGGTAGATGAGTACCGCCGGAAGATGGAAGATCGCTTGCGGGAATTACTGGGACAGGCTGACTTTGATCCGGCCAGAGTATTGACTGAAGCAGCTATTTTTGCTGACCGGAGCAACGTGACTGAAGAATTAGTCAGGTTGGCAAGCCATCTGATTGCTTTTCAGACAGCACTATTGGAAGAAGGGCCGGTGGGTCGTAAACTTGACTTTTTGACGCAGGAATTACTCCGCGAGGTTAATACCGTAGGTTCCAAAGCGAACGATTATTTGCTGGCCAAGCTGGTGGTGGAAATGAAAACCGAATTGGAGAAAATACGTGAGCAAGTGCAAAATATTGAGTAACAGAGATTTTTCCTAACAGATTTAACTCTTGCATTGTTTGCAGGATTTCCGTTATACTATTAGCAGAGTCAACCATTTTTTTGAAGACGTTTTAACCGATTAAAGGAGGTTTCATCTTGCAGATTAAGCTGATTAATATCGGGTTTGGTAATATTGTTTCAGCGAATCGAATTATCGCCATTGTTAGTCCGGAATCGGCACCTATCAAACGGGTTATTACCGAAGCTAGAGACCGTGGGATGCTGATTGACGCCACATATGGTCGGCGGACCCGTGCTGTGATAGTTACTGACAGCGGTCATGTGGTTTTATCCGCCGTCCAGCCGGAAACAGTAAAGCATAGGCTGCACACCAAAGAGGTTAGTGCGGTAGAAGAAGAAGAATAGAGGTCAAAGGGAGCTGTGTCTAGGCAGGGTTTACTGATTGTTGTCTCCGGGCCTTCAGGAGCAGGTAAAGGAACGGTATGCAGGGCTCTGCTTGATAGTAGCCCGGAGTTGGTCTTGTCGGTATCAAAGACTACACGAGAGCCCCGTACCGGTGAACAGGACGGGGTTAACTATTTTTTTGTTACTCATCAAGAATTTGAGCAGGCTTTGAGCGAGCAGGATTTTTTAGAGCATGCTTGTGTTTATGGACAGTATTACGGAACTCCGCGCAGCGCAGTAGAGAAATTGCTGGCAGTAGGGAGCGATGTAATTTTGGAAATTGACACGCAGGGTGCCATACAGGTAATGGAGGCATGTGCTGAAGGTATTTTCATTTTTCTTCTCCCGCCATCGGGTACGGAACTGCGCACCCGCATTATAAATCGGGGAACGGAATCGTTGGAAAGCTTGCAGCGTCGTTTGGCTGCCGCCGCCCAGGAAGTGGCATTGGCACCAAAATATGATTATATTGTGGTGAACGATCGTGTGGAAGATGCCCGTGATAGAATTTTTGCGATCATCCAGGCGGAAAAACTACGGACCGGACGTAACAGAAAACTGATTCAAACTATCGCAGAGGAGGTTAAAGCGTGATTTATCCTTCGATTGATACGCTGATTAATAAAGTCGACAGTAAGTATACATTGGTGATTGCCGCCGCCAAACGAGCGCGGATGCTTAATGAAGGCGCGCGCAGGATGGTGGACTCCCATTCGATGAAAGATGTTTCCATCGCTTTGGAAGAGATCAATCTGGGGAAAGTAGGGTACGAACGGTTAAAAAAGTAAGGAGGGCTTACCCATGCTTTCCGGCAAACAGGTTGTGCTGGGTGTTACCGGCGGGATCGCCGCTTACAAAGCGGTTGAGCTTTGCCGGCTCTTTATCAAAGACGGTGCCACTGTAAGGGTGATAATGACGGCTGCAGCCAAACAGTTTGTAACTCCGCTCACCTTTCAGACGGTGAGCGGCAACTTGGTGTACGACGACCTGTTTGCGGGTAGCCAGCGTTACACTGTCGATCACGTGGGGTTGGCTCAGGGAGCCAACCTGTTTCTTATTGCCCCGGCTACAGCAAACTGCCTTGGCAAGTTGGCTGCAGGAATTGCTGATGATTTGCTGTCCACCACGGTGTTGGCAGCCGGCTGTCCCGTTCTCTTAGCTCCGGCGATGAATACAAAAATGTTCGAAAATTCTACCGTACAAGAGAATATAGACAAACTTACTTTGCGTGGCTACAGTTTTGTCGCACCGGTGGAGGGCGAGCTTGCCTGCGGAGAAAGCGGGGGCGGCCGCCTTGCGCCTTTGGATAGTATTTTTGCCGCAGCCAAATCCCTGCTTCTTCCAGCACTTGAGCTAAGAGGTGTGCGGTTGCTTGTTACAGCCGGCCCCACCAGGGAAGCTATTGACCCGGTTCGCTACCTGACAAATCATTCCAGCGGAAAGATGGGTTATGCAATAGCCCAGGCTGCGGTGGAGCAGGGAGCGGAAGTGACTTTGGTGTCTGGTCCGGTAACGTTGCCGGCACCAGCAGGGGTAAGGATGGTGCGGGTTACCACAGCGCAGGAAATGTATGCTGCTGTGCTAAGTTTATACTCGGAAATAGACGTGGTGGTAAAAGCGGCAGCGGTGGCAGATTACCGTCCTGCCACCGTGCAAGAGGCAAAAATAAAAAAAGACGGGGATATGGCCCTGTCTCTAGTGAGAACCCCGGATATTCTTGCGGAGCTTGGCAAACGCAAGCAAAATCAGGTTTTGGTTGGTTTTGCAGCTGAAACAGATAATCTGAGGGAGAATGCGCTGGTTAAATTAGCCCGCAAAAATCTTGAATTGATTGTGGCTAATGATTTGACGGAGGACGGAGCCGGTTTTAATACCGATACTAATGTGGTAAAATTTTATTTTAAGGACGGTCAGGAGAAGCAGCTCCCCCGGATGCCAAAGCTTGCGGTCGCCAGGGAAATCATCAGAGAAATTAAGAGAATCATGAACATTGTTTAGGAAATTTCTTGAGAAAAGCCAAATTTAGCTGAATAGGAAAACGGTACTGTACGATAAAGAGATATCTGCGGCTTCTGCTGCAGATATCTCTTTAGCTAGGGATAAAATGTGCGAGTAATGCCGGGGTAATGTAAACTTCAATTAGTGCTGCTAAGAATAACAGAAGAATAATTGTGGGCAGAACAATGCTGATTTCTTTGAAGATGCCTTTTATGCTAGCGCTGCGGCTGTGGCCGGGGAGGGGAAAGATGAGGTGGTAGCCTAGTTTCAGCCCAAGAGCTACGCTCACTAAGAAGGCGGGTATTTCAAAAACTCCGTGGGGTAAAATGCCCGCCAACAATAGCGGCAGCGGCTGGGCAAATTCATTTGTCAGCTGAAAAGCGACTGTGCCCAGAATTGCGCCATTGGCCATGGCAGAAAAGAGTGGGGCGATTCCTAAAAGTACGCCGAGCACCATGACTTGGAGTGAGGCAAACGTATTGTTTAAAAAGAGAATAGCTACACCACGCAGGGGGTGACCGCCAAAGACCTGTTCACCCAATTCCTTTAACATAGTCAGCGCAGTTTCTTCCATCATGGGCAATAGCAGCGGATCATATGACAGGGCAGCATACATCAGCAGCGTGCCGCCTATAAAAAATATAGCTGCCAAAATCAGCCAAGAGCGGTTATCCAGGATAGTTTTTGAAAATTGTCTGTACATTGTCAGATCCCTCCAGTACTATTATACTTGTAGGTTTTCCTGTTGCACAAGGGGAATGTTGCCTGATGTGGAATATAGCTTTAGCACAAAGAAAGCGGAGGAAATCAGTGGAAATTTTAGCGGAAATCATCGTCGGAATCCGGAGTGATAATCTAGATAAATCTTATACATATCGGGTGCCTCAAGGCATGGAGATTCAGGTAGGGAGCCGGGTAGTAGTCCCTTTTGGTCGGCAACGCTTGGAGGGATACTGTATTGCGCTCATGACTCCAGCAGGAAACGGGGAGCAAGTCGATTTTGAGTATAAAGAGATTGCAGAGCTATTGGATGACGCGCCGGTGTTAACTGAAGAATTGATTGAATTGTCGGCCTGGGGTGCTGCTAGATGGCTTTGCCGCAGAACCGATCTATTGCAGGCCATGGTTCCTGCCGGTTTGCGTTGGACTACGTCTAAATGGGTGACTCTGCTAGAAGATGCTGAGGCGGATACGCCGGAACTGCTTTGGTTGCGGGAAAACGGCCCTGTAGCCTTGGTTTCCTGGCAGAAAATATTTCCGGCGGTAGCCCGCACGGATGAGTTGCGCCGCCTGCAGCAGAAAGGTATAATTAAGCTAAAAAATCGTGAATCTCGCGGCATTGGGCAAAAAAAAGTGCAAAGCGCTCACCTGCTGTCGGCGGGGCAAGCTGGTCTGCCAGCGGGAAAGAAGCAGGAGCTGGCTTTGCAATTGTTGCGGGAGCACGGCTCCATGGCGCTTTCAGCGCTGGCTGATGCGGGAGTAAGCCGGGCTACCATTCACTCTTTGGCGAAAAAAGGCTGGATTGTTATTAGTGAGCAGGCTGTACGCCGTGACCCGTTGGCCGGAGAAATATTCTTGGCATCCGGCTCCCTAAAGTTGACTGAAGCCCAGGCGGAGGCCATTAGGCAGGTGGAATCCGCAAGAAATGGGACTGGGCGAGAAGTTGTTCTGTTGCATGGTGTGACAGGCAGCGGCAAAACCGAAGTTTATCTGCAGGCAATTGGCAAGGTGGCTGCTGCCGGAATGGGTAGCATTGTGCTTGTACCTGAAATAGCCCTGACACCGCAGATGATTGAGCGGTTTGTTGCTCGCTTTGGCAGCCAGGTTGCCGTGTTGCATAGCCGGTTATCTGCCGGGGAACGGTATGACGAATGGTGGCGCATTGCTACAGGGGAAGCCTTGGTGGTTGTGGGGGCTCGCTCTGCAGTGTTTGCTCCGTTTAAACAATTGGGATTGATTGTGTTGGATGAGGAACATGAAGCCAGCTACAAGCAGGATGAAGCACCTCGCTATCACGCTAGGGATGTGGCGCTGTGGCGCGCAAATAAGCATGGAGCAGCCTTGGTGTTAGGGAGCGCAACTCCTTCCTTGGAATCTTACAGCGCTGCACTTAGCGGAGAGTATGGTTTGTGTCTTCTGCCCGAAAGGGTGGAAAACAGGCCGTTACCTCCGGTGGATATAGTAGATATGCGTCAAGAACTAAGGGAAGGGCATCGCAGTATCTTTAGCCGCGCCCTGTTAAGTGCGTTGGAAAAGGTGCAGCAGGACAAGAAACAGGCCATCTTACTTCTAAATCGCAGGGGATACGCCACCTTTGTTCTCTGTCGAGGGTGCGGCTTTGTAATGCGTTGTAAAATGTGCAACGTATCTCTTAAATTTCATTTGGCAGAAGAATTGCTCCGTTGCCATTATTGTGATTACGGCGAGCCTTATCCCTCCCAGTGCCCTGTCTGTGCCAGTAACTATATCAGACATTTTGGCACAGGAACACAAAAAGTTGCAGAAGAGTTGCACAAACATTTCCCGGCAATCAGAGCAGCCAGGGTGGATGCTGATAGTACAGCGCAGAAAGGGGCGTATCAGAAAATCTTTGGCGACTTTAAAAGTGGCAGCGTCGATGTATTAATCGGTACGCAGATGGTGGCAAAGGGCCTGGATTTCCCCAATGTTACTTTGGTAGGTGTTATTACCGCTGATACGACCATTAATTTGCCGGATTTTAGGGCGGGAGAGCGGACATTTCAATTATTGACCCAGGTAGCCGGCAGGGCGGGACGGGGAAATTTCGCTGGTAAAGTGCTGGTGCAGACATATACACCTGAACATTATGCGATACAGGCGGCAAGAACCCATGATTACGAGGCTTTTTTTGCGCAGGAGAGTAAGGCACGGAAAGAATTAGAGTATCCCCCCTATGCGGTGTTTATTCGTTTGTTATTAACGGGCGCCGACGAAGGCAAAGTGGTGGAGGCCGCTTCCTTGTTGGCCTCGCTCCTGGCAGCAACAGAGATTCTTGGCCCGTCTCCCTGCCCCCTCGAACGGATCAGAGGTCAGTTTCGCTGGCAGGTGGTGGCTCGCGGACAAGTGTTGGAGCCGTTGCTGCTCACAGTGCGAGAGGCTGCAGAAAACTTTCGCAAAAATCAGCTGTCTGCTTCGGTACGTCTGGTGCTGGATGTGGAGCCACAGAGTTTGTTGTAGTGTGAAATATTCTTGTTAAAGCAGAGAGGACGAAAAAAATGGCAATCAGAGTAATCAGAACAAAAGAGGATCCTGCGCTGCGGGAGGTGGCTTTAGAAGTCAAGAAAATCACGCCGCAGATTAAGAAACTTTTGGATGAGTTGGCGGAGACGATGTATGACGCCGAAGGGGTTGGTTTGGCTGCTCCCCAAGTAGGAATCGCCAAGCGCCTGATTGTAATTGACGTACAGGACGAAAACGGACTGTTAAAACTGATAAACCCGTTAATCATCGCCAGAAAAGGCAGGGAAACAACACCGGAAGGCTGCCTAAGTTTCCCGGGTGTTGCCGGTGAAGTGGAACGGGATGAAACTGTGACTGTGCAGGCTACAGATCCGGATGGCAACACGGTGCAAATTTGCGCCTCAGGGTTGCTGGCGCGTGCCTTTCAGCATGAAATTGATCACCTTGATGGAATCCTATTTGTAGATAGAGTGACTTCTCTGCGAATAGCTGAAAACAGCGAAGCGGGCCGGGAGGAAGTATGAAGGAAACAAGGATAGTTTTTTTCGGTACGCCGGAGTTTGCGCTTAAAACGTTGGATTCATTGCATAAATCCTTTACGGTCTCGGCTGTAGTCACTCAACCGGATCGTCCCGGCGGACGGGGAAAAAAAATGTCGCCATCGCCTGTCAAGCTTAAAGCGCAAGCGCTCGGGATTGCGTTGTTCCAACCAGCAAAAATCAGAACTGCCGAATTTGCGGCGTGGCTGCAAAGCATGGCGCCTGATTTTCTGGTAACGGCTGCCTACGGAAAAATCCTTTCTGCACAGATTCTGGCTGTGCCGAGGCTTTCTGCACTAAATGTTCATGCTTCGCTGCTGCCGCGCTGGCGCGGTGCTGCGCCAATCCACCGGGCGGTGCTGGCAGGTGATTGTGAAAGCGGGATTACGATTATCGAGATGGATGAGGGTATGGATACAGGGGATATAATTTTACAGGGTTCAGTCCCCGTTGGCCGGGATGAGACCACCGGTTTTCTACATGATAAATTGGCAGATTTGGGTGCTAGGCTGATTGTGGAGGCGGTGACGGCGATTCTGGCAGGCACGGCAAAAAAGGTAGTGCAAGACCATAGTCAGGCCACTTTGGCTCCACCATTAACCAGGGAGGAAGAAATACTGGACTGGTGTGCCAAAACAAGTGTGATTCATAACCAAGTACGGGGCATGAATCCCTGGCCCGGTACGTATACTTGGTTTAATGGAGAGCGTCTTAAAATTTGGGCCGGATATCCGGTCCATTCTACTCCCGCAAACTGTGGCCAAGTGCTGGCGGCAGGCAAAGAAGGGATTTTTGTCAGTACAGGTGATGGCGTCTACTGCATTTCCATGCTACAGCCTCCCGGCAAAAAGATCATGGATGCAGCCGATTTTCTGAGAGGTAACTTGCTGCCCCCCGGCTCGATACTAGGAAAATAAGCTACCGTATAGTACAATAAGAGCAGGGTGGTGAAGCCAATGATAAAAAAGAGATTATATTTGGGTTTGCTGGCAGTAACAATGTTGCTTTTTGCCGGGGCGCTGGCGTATGCTTGGCTCACCTTTTTTCAGCGTGATGCCGGGTTTTTCCGCTATTTGCTAGTAATTGCGGTAATTGTGGTGCTAGCCTGTCTGGCAGTAATTGGCCTGGGATTTTTGGGCATTGTGCTTTCCATTATCTCAGATAAGAATATAATTTTCTTGAACAAACCTATTAATTTTACGGTGTCCTTGCTTTATCCGGTGGTGCTGTCGGTCGGAAAAGTGCTAAAAATTACCCAAGATAAAATCCAGCGCTCCTTTGTGGAGGTGAACAACCACTTAGTGCGGGCAAAAAAAGGCAAACTGCAACCGCAGCAATTGTTGGTGCTGCTACCCCACTGTTTGCAAGAGAGGGATTGCGTTCACCGAATTACCAGTAAGCTGGAGAACTGCACCGGCTGTGGAGCTTGCCAGGTAGGCGCCCTGTTCGCCCTGTGCCAGCGGCTCGGTGTACACTTGAGGATTGCTACCGGAGGCACGTTGGCTCGGGAAGCGGTAAAGGCAATCAGGCCTCGTGCTATAGTGGCAGTAGCCTGCGAACGGGATCTGACGAGTGGTATCTTGGATTGTATCCCGTTGCCGGTGTTGGGGATTACCAACAACAGACCAAACGGACCTTGCCATAATACCGGTGTAAGTCTGGATGCGGTGGAAAAAGCGATTATATTTTTTATTGGAGGAGGAGAGGCAAATGTTCATGTTCTTACCTGATGCTACTTGGTTGATAATCATGCCGGCATTTATTTTTGCCCTGTGGGCACAAAACCGGGTTCAGTCTGCTTATGGAAAATATTCCCGCGTTCATTCCCGCTCCGGAATTAGCGGCGCTCAATCGGCAAGACGGCTGCTGGATGCTGCCGGGCTCAATAATATTACGGTGGAACAGGGACATGGTCATCTTACTGATCATTATGACCCAAGAAGCGGTGTGATCCGTCTCTCGCCCGGTGTATATCAAAGTTCTTCTTTGGCTGCGCTTGGCATCGCAGCTCATGAAGCCGGTCATGCCATCCAGCATGGTGAAGGCTACATGCCGCTGGCTTTTCGCAACAACATTTTTCCTGTAGCTAATATCGGTTCACGTATGGCTATTCCCTTATTCTTTATCGGTTTTCTATTTGGTGGCGCCGGCGAAGGTCTGGCGTGGCTAATGGATGTGGGGATTTTATTTTTCTCTTTTGCCGTAATCTTTCAAATAATCACCTTGCCGGTTGAGTTTAACGCTTCAACGCGCGCAGTGGCGCTGCTGGAAGGGAGCGGTTTTATCAGCCGAGATGAAGTAGGACCCACACGGCAGGTATTAAATGCCGCCGCCTTGACTTATCTTGCCGCCGCTGCGGTAGCTATCACTCAACTGATTCGGTTATTGATTTTGCGTGACAGACGGAATTAAAATGGATAAGCGACGAAAAAGGGATGCGAGAGAAGCCAGCTTGCTTGCGTTGCAGCGAGTGGAAGAGGACGGCGCTTTTGTTAATCTGGCTCTGGCCGAAGTGTTGGCTGCAGTGCCCATGGAGCTGCGGGATAAAGGGTTAGCGACGGAAATAACCTATGGTGTAATCACCCATAGGCTGACGCTGGATTGGATGATTAGTCAGGTGGCTGCCCGTCCAGTCGAAAAAATTGATGCTTTGCTCTTGCAGATTTTACGCATCGGGTTTTACCAGCTCTTTTATCTAACCCGGATTCCTGCTTCTGCCGCAGTTCATGCCACGGTAGAATTGGCCAAAAAGGGGAAAAAGAAAGGGTTGGCCCCCTTTGTGAATGGTGTGTTGAGAGGTGCTTTGCGGAGTCACGATAGTCTGCCTTGGCCGGAGCGCTCCGCTGACGAAGCTGCCTACCTTACTTTGCGCCATGCGCATCCTCGGTGGTTGGTGGAGCGCTGGTTGGCACGATATGGTTTCGAGGAGACAGAGGAGCTGCTTCAAGCAAATAACAGGCCGGCACCGCTAACGGCTCGTGTCAACACGCTGTGGACGACCCGGGAGGATTTGCTGACTTCTTTAGCTGGCGAAGGGGTCGAGGCTACACCTAGCCTGGTGGCTCTTGAGGGGGTTGTTTTTAAAACCGGCGGACGACTGACTTCTTTGGCTGCGTATCGGCAGGGGCTGTTTCAGGTACGAGGGGAAAGCGCCATGCTTGCCGCCAAGATTTTGGCGCCTCTCCCGGGGGAGGATGTGCTGGATTGCTGTAGTGCTCCCGGCGGGAAAACAACACACTTGGCCCAATTGATGGAAAATCGGGGAAAAATTCTAGCATTAGATATTTATCCGCACCGGTTGGCACTGGTGGAGGCAAACTGCCGCCGTTTAAAGGTGAAAAATGTTAGTACCGATTGTTTGGATGCACGGCGGATTGATCCGGCTGAGCTGGGGCTTTTTGATAAAATTTTATTGGACGTGCCATGTTCCGGATTGGGCGTGCTGCGGCGGAAACCGGATTTAAAGTGGCGCAGTGAGGAAGAAGATATTTCTAAGCTGGCAGAGTTGCAAAAAGAACTTGTTCATGCTGCTCTTTCCGTGTTGAAACCCGGGGGGATGCTGCTTTATTGCACGTGTACTACTGAGCCGGAAGAAACGGAAGAAGTGGTGGCACATGCTTTAGCCGCTCACCGAGAATTGCGGCTGGAGGAGCTTGCCCCTAGTCTGCCGCCGCAGTGGCAAACTGGCGCTGGCAAACTTGGCATTCACTTGCTGCCGCATCGTCATCAGTTGGACGGGTTTTTTTTCAGTCTCTTAAAAAAGCGATAGAATTATAGCATGGGAAAAGTGCAACTAAAAATAGTTGCACTTTATTAAAGAGCTTGATATAATACTAATAGGCGGTGAAAGCGTTGAGCAAAAGAGAGAAACTGATAACTCGCCTGCTGTCAAGGCCAAACGATTTCACTTTCGATGAACTAACAACTCTGCTTGGATTCTTCCAATTCAAACAAGTGAATTTGGGTAAAACAAGCGGTTCACGAGTAGCGTTCTCCAATGGAGAAGGCGATTTCATCCGCTTTCACAAACCGCACCCTAGGAACATTCTCAAGCCATACCAAGTAGCGGATATTATCACAGCCTTACAAGAAAGGGGATTGTTATGAGTAACTACATTCATTATCGTGATTATGTCGGCAGTATTAAGTTTGCCGAGGAAGAAGAAGTTTTTCACGGTAGAGTTATTGGCATAAAGTGCATGATTTCGTTTGAAGGAGACAGTGTAAAAACCCTCATCGAAGATTTTCATAATGCTGTAGATGAGTATTTGGAATTCTGCGAGAAAAGTAGTACACAGCCCGAAAGACCGTTCAAAGGGTCATTTAATGTGCGTATTCAGCCGGAATTGCACCGCAAAGCCGCCCTTGCCGCATCTGCTCGTGGTCTGTCTCTCAATGCCTTTGTGGAGGATGCCATTCGTCACAATGTGACTCAATCCTAAAAGGTCTTTGCCGTCCAATAGTAAATTAGACGCGCACTCAACTATTAAGGATTTCTAAATTGTTCAGAGTAAGCATTATCCTCCTGTCTTCACTCTTTTCACGTGTCAGTTTTGCGGCCTGATGGGCCGCATTGCAATTTAACGGTCGGTTTGGTATACTTGCTGAAGGAATGACCGCATAGAGCAGTAGATCAAGCGGACTGATGGTCATGCGCCAAGCGGTAAGGACGTGTGCTAGATGAGAAAAAAAGTTAATATATTAGCATTACCACCTGAGCAATTGGTGGTTCTATTGTCTGGTCTTGGCCACCCGGCTTACAGAGCTGAACAAATTCTGGTTTGGCTCTATCAAAAAGGGGCTCGTTCTTTCGCTGATATGACAAATTTGCCAAACTCGCTCCGCGAGCAATTGAGCGAATTTGCTGAAATCGGTTTTTTAGAGTTGGTAAGGCGGCTGGTATCGAGAGACGGAACGGAGAAGTATTTATTTGCTTTGGCAGATAATCAGACGGTGGAGACAGTTGTTCTGCCTTATAATATCGGCTACAGTGCCTGTATCTCAACGCAGGTAGGTTGTAAAATGGGTTGCATGTTTTGTGCTTCAGGATTGCCTGGCTTTAGCCGTAATCTTTCTGCCGCAGAAATTTTGGCTCAAGTGTTGCAAGCCAAGCAGGAAGTGTCTGCACAAGGCAGGGAATTAAAAAGCTTGGTTCTGATGGGTTCAGGTGAACCGCTCGATAATTTTACTGCTATTGTCGCTTTTTTGGAAGCGGTACAAGATCCCAGGCGGCTGGGGATGAGTTTGCGCCATTTGACACTTTCTACTTCCGGGTTAGTGCCAAAAATCAGGGAATTGGCAGCACTTAAACTGCCGCTTACTTTGGCAGTGTCGCTCCATGCGCCAAATAACAGTCTGCGAGATAAAATAATGCCGATTAACAGGAAATATCCGTTGGAAGAATTGCTTGCTGCCTGTGATGAATACACTAAGTTAACAGGCCGGCGGCTTACATATGAATATACGCTGATTGAAGGTTTAAATGATGGGGTCAAAGAGGCGCGGGAGCTGGCGGCTCTCCTAAAAAAAAGACTTTGTCATCTTAATCTGATTCCTTTTAATGCGGTGCCCGAACTAGAGCTAAGCCCCAGCGCTCAAACGGTTGTTCAGGCATTTACTGCCATCCTGCGTAGCAGCGGGGTCAAAGTGACTGTCAGACGTAGACTGGGTGCAGATATTGCCGCAGCCTGTGGGCAGTTAAGTAACAAGATGAGTGGGGATTGTTAGCATGCAAAGGGTGAAAGCAATGAGAGCTGCCGGGATTAGCCACCCTGGTAGAGTGAGAGAGAATAACGAAGATAATTATCTGATTTGGCAGGAAGGAGCACTATCCCTGTTTGCTGTGGCAGACGGGATGGGTGGCCATGCCGCCGGAGAGGTGGCCAGCACCCTCGCCCTGGAAACTGTAAAGCAATCTTTGCTAGAGCAGCGACTAACGCTCCTAGAGAAAGTGGCAGAAGGATGCACAATTGAGCCGTATTTGGTAGAAATATTAACTGCTGCAAACAGTAAAATTCTCTTGGCAGGGGGCAATAGGACGGAGTGCGTTGGAATGGGAACGACACTGACGTTGCTTTTGGCTGTTTCTGGTCAGGCATGGGTTGGGCATATCGGCGACAGCCGTGCATATTTGCTGCGCCAAGGCCGCTTGGAAATGCTTACTGAAGACCATACCCTGGTATCACAACTGGCTCGTTCCGGCCAAATTGGTGAGGAAGAAATGAGAAGTCATCCTCAGCGCCATATTCTGACTCAGGCCCTGGGGACGGAGCATGCGCCGTCATTTGATGTCCAAAAGTTTCTACTTGAGGCTGGCGACTTTCTTTTACTTTGCACCGATGGTCTCTATGGTTTGGTGGATGATGAAGAGTTGCTCCGGGAAATTCAGGCAAGCGACCCGCCAGAAGATATTCTGGAACGGTTGGTTGCTCTAGCTAATGAGCGAGGCGGAGTAGATAATATTACGGCAGTACTGGCGATTGCTCCATAATGTCGGTTTGATGACTGAGGTGACGAGATGATTGGTAAGATTTTAGGGAAGCGGTACCAGGTAGTGGAAAAAATTGGCGATGGCGGAACTGCCTTCGTTTTTAAAGGGATGGACAATCTGCTTAATCGCCATGTGACTGTAAAAGTACTGCGCCCTGAATACGTGAGTGACCAGGATTTTGTTCGCCGTTTTCGCCGTGAGGCACAAGCTGCCGCTAGCCTTTCCCATCCAAATATTGTGAGTATTTACGATGTGGGTGAGGAAGATGGCATTCGCTATATTGTGATGGAATATATTCAGGGTCAGTCCTTAAAAGAATTGATTGATGACCTAGGTCGTTTGCCGATACGTATGGCGGTGGATTATGCCTGTCAGATAGCTCATGCCTTAAGTAAAGCCCATAAACATGGCATTATCCATCGCGATATTAAGCCTCACAATATTTTGATTGGTGAGGACGGCCGGTTGAAAGTGACTGATTTTGGTATCGCTCAAGCTGTGACTGCCTCCACAGTGACTTATAGCGATGCTTTCATGGGTTCTGTTCATTATTTTTCACCGGAGCAGGCCAGCGGCGGCCAGACAGATGAAAAGTCAGACATTTACTCACTTGGTATTGTGCTCTATGAAATGCTCACAGGAAAAGTGCCCTACAGCGGTGATTCACCGGTTTCGGTGGCGCTTAAGCATATCCAGGAGCCGTTCCCAAAGCCGCGGGAAATTAATTCGCAAATCCCTGTTCCAGTTGAGCGCATTATTCGCAAAGCGGTGGAAAAAAGTCCAGAAAACCGCTACGTTTCCGCACGGGAAATGTCAGGCGAGTTGTCGAATTTTTTGAATGGCAGGGAAAATGTGGCGGCTGATGAGGTGCTTGTGCAAAACGCAAGGCAAACGGAAAAAGTAAAGCTGGCAGAAAAAAGCAGGTTGAAGCCGATACACAGGGCAGCGCTGGTTGCAGCAGCGCTAATTATTGCCCTGCTAGTATTTGGTGTTTTGATGTTAAGGGCGTACTGGGTTGTTCCTGATGTGGAAGTACCGGCGGTGGAAGGGGAATTATTGTCTCAGGCAGCAAGTATTTTAACTGAAGCAGGTTTGGCACACCGCGTGGCAGACCAAGTAGCCAGTGATCTTGTGCCCTCAGGCCAGGTGATAAGTCAGTCGCCTGCAGCCGGGCGAGTCGTTAAGAAAGGACGGGAAATTGAACTTGTCCTCAGTACAGGGCCGGATTTGGTTGAAGTGGAAGATGTGGTGGGGAAGATGGTGCGGGAAGCCTCACTGCTTTTGGAAGGGCAGGGTTTTGTAGTTGAAGTGTTGGAAAGACATAGCGACGAGCCTTCTGGAACGGTCATTGCTTCAAATCCCGGTAAGGGTCATCGTATTTCCAGGGGTTCGACGGTAACACTAAATGTAAGCATCGGGGGCAGGCCTTTTCCTGTGCGGAATTTGCGCGGGCTGAATTTGGAGGACGCAAAAAAATGGCTGGAACTTTTTGGCTTGCAATTAGGTTTTGTGGATGAGGAAGATAGTGACATCTATGCGGCCGGTCAGGTAATGGATCAGCTCCCCGCAGCCGGTGAGTTGGTACAGGCTGGAACTACGATTGATTTGACTGTCAGCAAAGGTCCCGGGCAGTCGGGCTTGCAAAGACATGAAATTCAAATTCTCACTAATGATATTCCTTTAGGTGAGGAAGTGACCGTAATTATTCGCGATGCAGCCGGTGAACGTACAGAGAAATTTCGCAATACAGGCGAACCGTTTGTCACTTTTGGTTTAGGCAGTGGTGAAGTGGAAGTGCGCTGGCAAAATAATGTTGAGATCATAAGCTTTCCATAAAGCAAGGGGTGAAGATGCTGCGGGGAATTATTATTAGGGCCGTAGGCGGTTTCTATGATGTGCGGACAGAAGACGGCGCCGAATACCGCTGCAGTGCCCGCGGCCGCCTTAAAAAGGATGGGACAACCCTTTTTGTGGGAGATCGCGCCTGTATAACTCCTCTCTCCGGACAGGAAGGAGTCTTGGATGCTGTTGAATCGCGGGAGACACTTTTGCCCCGCCCTCAGGTGGCGAATGTGGAGCAGGTGGTGATTGTCTGTGCACCACAAAACCCCCAGCTCTCCCTGCAGCTTTTAGACAGATTGCTTGTCTTGGCTGAAAACGAGCAGTTGCGTGCCATTATCTGTATGAATAAAGAAGATCTGCCACATGAAGAAGCCGAGTCATCTTTGCGCAATCTCTACGAAAGTGCCGGGTATCTGTTGATTATGACTAGCGCAAAATTTGGGCAGGGAATCGAAGAGTTGAAACAGCAATTACGCGGCAGGATATCGGTCTTGGCCGGTCCGTCCGGCGTAGGAAAGTCATCGCTCTTAAACAGTATTCAGCCCGGCTTAAAGCTGCGCACCGGTGAAGTTTCCAAAAGACTAAAGAGTGGCCGTCATACTACACGTCAGGTTGAACTGTTTGCGCTCGATTGCGGCGGCTTAGTGGCAGATACTCCCGGATTTAGTCAGTTGGCTCTAGCGGCCGTTTCCCCGCAAAAATTGCCGTTATGTTTTCCTGAATTTTTTACATTTGCGCCTCAATGTCGTTTTAATCCCTGCAGACACCGGGACGAGCCTGATTGTGCCGTGAAAGAGGCGGTAGCCGCCGGCAAGATAGGGGAGTCTCGCTACAAGAATTATCTCGTCTTTCTGGACGAGGTTCTCACCCAGGAGAGGAGATACTGAGATGGTTAAGATTGCTGCATCGCTCTTATCCGCCGATTTTTCCCGCCTGGCGGAAGAAGTGAAAAAGGTTGAGCAAGGCGGAGCGCATTGGCTGCATTTTGACGTCATGGATGGGCATTTTGTGCCTAATCTCACTATGGGGCCTCAGGTAGTTAGCTCGTTGCGCAGCCAATCTTCTTTATTTTTTGATGTGCATTTAATGATTGAAAAACCTGAGCGTTATCTGGAAGCATTTGCGCGAGCCGGTGCCGACTTGATCACAGTGTCGGCGGAAACATGCACTCATCTGCATCGTGTGATACAAATGATTCGTGGCTTGGGAGTTAAAGCCGGGGTGGCGCTAAATCCGGCAACGCCGCTTGCCGTGCTGGAATATATTTTGACTGATATTGATCTGGTGTTGATTATGAGTGTGAATCCCGGCTTTGGCGGACAGAAATTTATCCCGGCCGCCTTACCGAAAATCCGTCGCTTAAAAGAACTGCTGGGGGATCTTCCTGTTCATCTTCAGGTGGATGGCGGAATCACTGCGGAAACAGCGCCGCAGGTTAAAGAGGCCGGCGCTACTGTACTGGTAGCAGGAACGGCAATTTTTGGCGAGCCGGATGTAGTAGCAGCCATCAAGATGCTCCAGACAGAAAAAAGGTTGGTATAATACGAACTCTGTGCTATAATCTAAATGTAATTCCTTCAGGGACAGGTGAGAAGGTTAGCCTTCAATTCCTAACCGGCGGTAAAGCCCGCGAGCCATTGGCTGATCCGATGCTATTCCGGAGCCGACAGTATAGTCTGGATGGGAGAAGGAAGGCTTATTTCCATGCCATCAAGCCCTGGGGAAACTCCCAGGGTTTTTATTTGCCTAAAAAAGAAGAGGTGTTTGCTAAAATGGAAGCAGACCAGCGCTATATGCGCCTGGCACTGGATTTGGCGGCGCAAGGTCTTGGCGGCACCAGTCCAAATCCCATGGTAGGAGCAGTGTTGGTAAAGGACGGTGAAATAATCGGCACCGGGTATCACCAGCGAGCGGGTGGGGCTCATGCGGAAATCATTGCTCTGGAAAAGGCCGGCGTCGCCGCTCGCGGAGCTACCCTTTATGTCACGTTGGAACCTTGTTCCCATACGGGAAAAACGCCTCCGTGCACCGAACGGATTATTGCGGCCGGTGTCCGGAAAGTGGTGGTGGGCATGCAGGACCCGAATCCTCTTGTTAATGGACGAGGGCTCGCACGACTGGAGAAGGCCGGTCTCAAACTAAAAACGGGTGTTCTGGAGGAGAAGGCTGCGCGACTAAATGAAGTTTTCGTTAAGTATATTACTGTCAAACGTCCTTTTGTGACGATGAAAGCAGCCATGACCCTAGATGGCAAAATTGCTACTCGCACCAAAGCTTCACGCTGGATTTCCGGTCAACGTTCCCGGGAGTACGCTCATGGACTTAGGCACCAGCATGATGCCATCATGGTCGGTATCGGCACGCTTCTAGCCGACAACCCTCGTCTGACCACGCGTCTGCCGGAGTGTGGCAGAAATCCTTTGCGTGTAGTGATTGATAGTAAGGCCAGAACGCCGCTCTCTGCCATGGTGGTTGCCGAACAACCTGAGAACACTTTGCTGTTTGTTACAGATAGCGCACCGGAAGAAAGAGTTGCCGCTTTGCAGGCAAGCGGGGTCACTTTAGTAAAGCTTGCCCCGGATCTGTTGGGCTATGTGCCGTTGCCTGCCGTAATGGACGAATTGGCTCGCTGCGAAATCACGTCGGTGTTAGTTGAAGGGGGTAGTAACCTAAATTACTCCCTACTTGAACACGGCTTGGTAGACAAGGTGAATATTTTTGTTGCTCCACTGCTGTTTGGAGGTAGCGGTGCGCCGTCTCCAGTGGGTGGAGAAGGGGTAGCGACGGTAGAAGAAGCGTGGCAGGTCAGGGATATAGAAATAAACCGTTATGAAACTGATCTTTTGATTACCGGATATATTGTTTATCCAGAGTAGCGATAGGAGGCGCCATGTTTACTGGTATAGTCGAAGAATTGGGATTGGTAAAGTTGCTGTCTGTGCGGGTTGACAAAGCGCAGTTGCGGTTGTCTGCCCAGACAGTCCTGGCTGATGTGAAACTGGGGGACAGTATCGCCGTAAATGGTGTCTGCCTTACAGTAGTTTCTTTTTCAGCGAGGGAGTTTGCAGTGGATGTGATGCCGGAGACATTGCGCAGGAGCAACTTAATGGAGCTTAAGCCTGGTGATGCGGTAAATTTGGAACGGGCGCTGGCCTTTGGCGGTCGCCTTGGTGGTCACCTGGTCAGCGGCCATGTGGACGGAATCGGCCGCATTACAGAACGTCGGTTGGAAGGAAACGCAGTCCTCTATCGTTTTAGCACTCCAACTGAAATTTTGCGCTACATCATCCCCAAGGGGAGCGTGGCGGTAGACGGAATTTCGCTGACTGTGACAGACACGGGTTTAGACTGGTTTTCTGTTTCCGTGATTCCCCATACCGTTTCCCATACTACTCTGGGTAGGAAAAAGGAAGGGGAGAAGGTTAACCTGGAAAATGATCTGATCGGCAAATATGTGGAGCGCTTGCTCTTTGCTCAGCGGGATGTAAAACAGAAAGAAGATATTTCCGTGGATTTCTTAAAGCAAAATGGGTTTCTTCAATAAGCAAGGAGTGAGCTCTCGTGAAATTTAATACAATTGAAGAAGCGCTTGAGGACCTGCGACTGGGTAAGATGATTGTGGCAGTGGACGATGAAGATCGGGAAAACGAGGGAGACTTGTTGATGGCGGCAGAGAAAGTGACGCCGGAAGCCATTAACTTCATGGCAAAATATGGCCGCGGGCTGATTTGTGCTCCGCTGGAAGCAGAGCGGGCAAATCAGTTGGAACTTCCGCCCATGGTGGTAAACAACACGGATGCCCATTTCACCGCGTTTACAGTATCGGTTGATTCCACCCATTCCACTACCGGAATTTCTGCACAGGAGCGGGCTGAGACGATTAAGGCGCTGATTAGTCCGGAAACAAAACCGGGCGATTTGCGTCGTCCCGGTCATATTTTTCCACTGAAAGCGATGGAGGGGGGTGTTTTACGACGCGCCGGCCATACGGAAGCAGCAGTCGACCTGGCAGTTATGGCAGGGTTGTATCCCGCAGGAGTCATCTGTGAGATTATGGCTGAGGATGGAAGCATGGCACGTGTGCCACAGCTCATGCAGTTTATTCTCGAGCACGACCTAAAGATTATTACGATTGCTGAGTTGATTAAGTACAGAATGCGAAAAGAAAAGTTAGTTCGCCGGGCTGGTGAGGCGCACCTACCTACCCAGTATGGCGATTTCAGGATTATTGCCTATGAAAACAATGTGGACAAGTTTGAACATCTTGCTATAGTGAAAGGCGAGATTAACCCGGAAGTCCCAGTGCTGGTACGCGTTCATTCCGAATGTATGACGGGCGATGTATTTGGTTCGCAGCGTTGTGACTGCGGTTCTCAATTGGCCAATGCCCTTAGGCTAATTGAAGAGGAAGGATGCGGCGTGGTAATATATATGCGCCAAGAAGGCCGCGGTATCGGTTTAGTTAATAAAATCCGGGCGTACGCCTTGCAGGATGCCGGCAAAGATACAGTGGAAGCCAATGAGGAATTGGGCTTTGCACCAGATTTGCGTGATTACGGCGTGGGCGCGCAAATCCTGGTAGATCTGGGTGTGCGTCAAATTCGCTTGCTGACTAACAACCCAAGGAAAATAAGGGGCTTGGAGGGCTACGGCCTGACTTTGCTGGAACGTGTTCCTATTGAAATATTACCCTGCCGCTATAATCAAGATTACTTGGATACAAAAAAGCTAAAACTTGGTCATATCTTAACAAAACGCTGCCTGTAACGGCAGGAAAGCTAATCGGTAGGAGGCGAATTTGTTGGCGAAACTGTATGAAGGTCAATTAGTAGCGCGGGATTATAGATTTGGCATTGTGGTGGGTCGGTTTAACGAATTTATTTCAGGCAAACTTTTGAACGGCTGCCTAGATGCGCTTAAACGTCATGATGCAGCAGAAGAAAGTATTGAGGTTGCCTGGGTGCCGGGCGCGTTTGAAGTGCCGCTGGTTGCACAGAAAATGGCTGCTAGTAAGCGATATGATGCGGTAATTTGTCTGGGTGCTGTAATTCGTGGGGCTACCCCTCATTTTGAGTATGTATCCAGCGAAGTAGCTAAAGGTATCGCGAAAGTATCACTGGACACGGGCGTGCCAACTATTTTTGGAATTATCACCAGCGATACGCTGGAACAGGCCATTGAGCGCGCCGGCACAAAAGCCGGCAATAAGGGCTGGGATGCCGCTATCAGTGCTATTGAAATGGCAGACCTTTTAAGAAAAATCGGTTAAACAGTCAGCTGATGATCGTCCGGAAGTGGGTGAATTTTTGGAAACAGATGAAAAAATACTGATTAGCTTGTGTAAGCGGGGCGACCTTTCGGCTTACGATAAACTGATGCAGCGCTATGAAAAAAAAGTATACGCTCTCTGTTTCCGGATGGCGGGAAACCCGGATGATGCGGCAGATTTGGCCCAGGAGGCTTTTCTTAAAGCCTTCCGGGCTTTGCCCTCGTTTAATGGCCAGGCACAGTTCTCAACTTGGCTCTACAGAATTGTGACAAACACCTGCTTAGATGAGCAAAGGAAGCAAGCCAGGCGTCCTCAACTGTTCTCCCTTGACAAGCCTCTTAATACTGAAGACGGTCATTTGGCGCTTACTCTCCCTGCAGAAGCGCCGGACCCGTTAGCTACTGCTTTATCGCATGAAACGGAAGCTGAAATTAAAGCACTGCTGAGCATACTTCCCGCAGCGCAGCGGCTCGTCTTGGTGTTACGTGACATGGAGGGGTATAGTTACGAAGAAATTGCCCGGATTCTCAATTTAAACAGCGGGACGGTAAAGTCTCGGCTAAACAGGGCTCGAGCAAGGTTGCGCGATCTTTATCTCAAAAAAGAGGAACTTTTTCCACCGACAGTACATCTAAAGGGGAAAGAGGGGAGGGGTAGGTCATGAGCTGCGAAAAGTTTACGGAGAACATGAGTGCATATCTAGACGGTTTGCTGTCAGGCAAGGAGTTGAGTGAATTTCAGGAACACCTGTCTGTCTGCAATAGATGCAGCCAGGAAGCGGAAGAATTACAAAGCATGTTTTCTTGGCTAAAGCAGGCTGGCGATGTAGCCCCGCCTAAAGAGCTGCGGAAGTCTGTGCTTGCTGAATTGAAGAAGGAGCAAAGCAGCAAAGGGAGACGCTATCTCCCAGGCTTTTCGCAGGCTGTTGCCGCTGCAGCCGTGTTAATCATGCTTGTGGTAGGCAATCTTTCTCTCCTTCCGCCAGCGCCCCTTAGTGATACTGTACCGATGAGAGCAACTTACCAGGAAGAATCTGGGGCGGAGACGCCGCCTGCTGATGCCATAATCTATACCCAAGAAGCGCCGGACAATGTGCAATTTAGCGAGAAGAGTGAGTTAAACTCCGCAGCCGGCAGTGAGCCATTCCCTCGTCGTCTAGCTCTGAATCTTATCCTGATACCGCTTTTTCTCTTCTTTTCTTTGCGAGTAATTCAGAAGAGAAAGGAGGCTGGCTGAGACTTTGAATGAGAAATTTCTGATTATCGACGGGAACAGCCTGGTATATCGCGCCTTTTTTGCCCTGCCGCTATTGCAGACAAGGCAGGGCTTGTATACAAATGCCGTTTATGGTTTCGCCACCATGCTTTTGCGCCTGCTGGAGGAAGAGAAACCCGACTATGTAGCGGTAGCTTTTGATCAAGGAAAAGTGACTTTTCGCCATGAAAAATTTGCGGCGTACAAGGCAACCAGGGAAAAGACGCCCGGCGAGCTAAGCGAACAATTTGCCCATGTCCACTCCTTGCTGGCGGCTCTTGCTATACCTATCGTGGAAAAAGGGGGCTTTGAAGCCGACGACTTAATCGGCACGCTGGCTAAAGAGGCAGTTAAAAAAGGCATCAGTCCGCTGATTGTTTCCGGTGATGCCGATGTATTCCAATTGGTAGGCACGCCGGCTGAAGTAATTTATACTCGCCGCGGCATTACTCAGGTTGAGCGTTACACTGAAAAAGAGCTTGAAGAAAAATACGGACTGACGGCTGAACAGTTTATTGATTATAAAGGACTCAAAGGCGACACGTCAGACAATATCCCCGGTGTGCCCGGGGTTGGTGAAAAAACGGCATTAAAACTATTAAAGCAGTTTGGTACTATGGCCGGCATTTATGATCACTTAGACGAAATTAACGGGAAGCTACGCACTGTTTTGGAACAATTTAGAGAGCAGGCTTTTTTAAGCAGAGAACTAGCGACCATTGTGACAGATGTGCCGTTGAATTTTGATCCGAGCCTGTTTGTTCGCAAAGAGCCGGACCTCGTCCGGTTGCGCAAAATTTATGAAGAGCTGGAATTTAGAAGCTTGGCTGAGAGACTGCCGCAAGAGATAAAGATTGGAGAATGCGAGGCAGCAGTTCGGGAGCCGTATCGGACGGTGGAGTGCGCTGATGGCAGAGCAGAACTTACTGCCGCATTGGAGAAGGCGGATTATGTAGCCATTTTGGCTTTACCACATAGCTTTTCATGGCAGGATGACCCGCGCGGAGTTGCTGTGGCTGTAAGGAACGCAACATATTATTTGCCGCTGACTGAGACTGCCGAGGCAAAGAAAATACTTGCTGCCTTCAGCGGGAAGAATAGGCAGATGATAGTCTATGACGGTAAAGCATGGCAGAACCTCTGCTGGCGGTTGTTTGGAACCGAACCGGAGAATTCCTTTTTTGATGTGTCACTCGCAGCCTATTTGCTGAATCCCTTGGAAAATGGCTATGAACCTCAAAGGCTAGCCGAACTATATCTGCAGAGGCAGTTGCCGGCTTTTCCTGCCAAAAAAGCGGATGCGCTTCAAGAGCAGAGCTTTTCCTGCGCAGCCGCCAGAGCTCTTTATGATCTAAGCCCGGTTCTGCGTGAAAAGTTGTCCGATTTCGCATTGGATAAGTTGTACTACGAACTGGAGCTACCTTTGTCAGCTATTCTGGCCGGCATGGAAAGAACAGGAATAGCAGTTGATTTGCCTACGCTTGAGGCTCTGCGAGTTGAACTGAAAGAGCGAATTCTGGTGTTGGAGAGCGAGATTTATGCCATGGCCGGCCAAGAATTTAACCTCAATTCGCCGAAACAACTAGGGCAAATTCTCTTTGAAAAATTACGGCTGCCGGCTCTGAAAAAAACTAAAACCGGGTACTCGACCGATGCTGAAGTGCTGGAAGAATTGGCACCATACCACGAGATTGTTAATAAGCTTCTGCAATACCGGACGCTGACAAAGTTGCTCACTACTTATCTGGAAGGACTGTCCAAGCTGGTAAATGCTAAAACCGGTCGGATTCACACTACCTTTAACCAGACGGTGACTGCGACCGGACGTTTAAGTAGCACAGAGCCAAATTTGCAAAATATTCCTATCCGCATGGAAGAAGGACGTCGGGTGCGCAGCGCTTTCGTCCCCGGAGCAAAAGGAAAAATTTTATTGTCTGCAGATTACTCACAGATAGAATTACGCATTTTGGCTCATATTTCCGGAGACAAAGTGTTAAGAGAATCATTTTGTAACGCTGAGGACATCCATCAGCGTACGGCAGCGGAAGTTTTTGCTGTGTCGCCGTCAGCCGTGACACGGGAGATGCGGGATCGGGCTAAAGCGGTGAATTTCGGGATTATCTATGGAATAAGCGATTATGGTCTTTCCCGGCAACTGGGCATTTCCCGGCAGGATGCAAAAACGTATATTTCTCGCTACCTGGAGCGCTTACCTGGAGTGCGCCGCTTTATCCAGAACATTGTGCAGGAAGCTCGTGAAAACGGTTATGTTACGACCATCTTGAACCGCAGGCGATATTTGCCTGAGATAAATTCCAAAAACTTTAATTTGCGTGGTTTTGCCGAGCGCACAGCAATGAACACACCTATTCAGGGCTCAGCCGCCGATATTATTAAATTGGCCATGTTGCGAGTTGCTAAAGGTCTGCCTGCTTTCGGCGGGCAGGCGCAGATGATTTTGCAAGTACATGACGAACTTGTGTTCGAGGTGGAAGAAACCGTTGTTGCAGAGGTCGCGAAGTTTGTGCGTTTCGAAATGGAGTCGGCCATTTTGCTAAGTGTACCTCTGACGGTAGACTTGAAAGGCGGATCGAACTGGGCACAAATGCAAAAAATTACCTAAACGAGGTGAGCGAGGTATGCCTGAATTGCCGGAGGTGGAAACTATTCGGCGCGGACTGGAGCAGCTTTTATTGGGTCGTGAGTTTGCCGGTGTAGAAGTCTTCTATCATGGTTCGCTGAAGAGCCCAAGCGTAGAGGAACTACAGCAGAAATTGCCCGGACGGCGTGTGGCCGGTATAGAGCGACGGGGCAAATATCTGTTGTTGAATTTGCATGATGGCACCATTCTGGTAATCCACTTGCGGATGACGGGGAAGCTGGTTTTCAGCCGCGTTGCTGCTTCTGGCCAAAAGCATCTGCATTTAATTTTTTCTTTTGCCGACGGATCATGTCTGGCATTTTCAGACATCCGAAAATTTGGTACAATCTGGTGGTTACCCAAGGAGTGCTTGGTTGAGCTTAAAGGCATATCTTCCCTGGGGCCGGAGCCTCTTTCAGCAGACTTCCACTTTCCTTATTTGGATAGAGAGCTAGAAAAGAGAACAGTTAACATTAAGGCGCTTTTATTAAACCAGCAATTTTTGGCTGGCCTTGGCAATATTTACGTTGATGAAATTTTACATCGGGCTTGCGTCTTGCCAGGGCGTTCCTCTCGGTCTTTGACGCGGACAGAGCGTCTGGCATTGTTTGCAGCCATCAGGAGTGTGCTGGAAGAAGCTATTGTTAAGCGGGGTACCACCGTGAGTGATTATCGGGATGCCGCCGGCTCTGCCGGTTCTTTTCAAGAAGAGCTTCAAGTCTATGGGCGTCGCAACCAACCCTGCCGCCGTTGCGGTCAGACAATTGAGCGAAAGGTGGTAGCAGGCCGGGGTACGCACTTTTGCCCCCTCTGCCAGCGCTGATTGTTTGTGCTCTTTGCCAGAGGGAGAGACGACTTAAGTCTAGGTAGACAATCATGGCACCATCAGAAGGATGAAAATGCGCCTCAGCTGGCCCTCACCCGCAGGGAGAGGGGAAAAGCTGGGTAGACTAAACAAATATTTTCCTGCTCAGGGCTCTTGGTGAATTTGCCAAGGGCCCTGCACCATCTTTGACTACTGCCATATGATGTAGTACTTGTGCAAAGGTGGTGGCAAGGTGTCCTATATTGCTGTTTTGATGTTGGGAATAGCCGTTTCTTTAGATGGATTTGGAGTTGGTTTTGCCTATGGCTTGCGGCGCTTACATATACCTCCCGCATCATTACTCGTTATTTGCGCCTCATCGGCGTTCTCCGTCTTTATTTCCATGGTGGCAGGAATGACGATAGTCCAGTTATTTAGTCTAGAGGTAGGGAGCGTTCTTGGAAGCGTGCTGCTGATTGGTGTGGGGGTTTTCCTTGTTTGGCAGTCGCTGCAGAAGGCGGACATGATGGCTTTGCCTAACAGTAGGGAGGAACAGATAAATGAAAAAGGTTTTTCATATCTTTCCGGCATGCTGCGAGAGCCCCATCGTGCAGATTTTGACAAATCAGGTGTGATCACAGGCAAAGAAGCAATGGTTTTAGGGATTGCGCTGGCGATGGACGCTTTCGGCGCAGGCTTTGGGGCAGCAATGTTGGGATTTGCGCCCCTCACTACAGCTTTGGGGGTAGGCGTGATCAAGATGATTTTGATCACTGCCGGATTGCAATTAGGGAGGCGGTATGCTCAGAATATCTCCGGAGAATGGGCGGCAGTGTTTGCAGGGCTGGTCTTAATCTTCTTGGGTGTGATCCACCTATTTAGTTTCATGTAAATCGGTATTTTTCAGCCGGCGCTCGCGTATGCTTAGTGAACAGGGGGTGAAATATTGCTTTGGAGCAGGGTTCTCGTTTTAATTGCGATTAGTTTCGTCTTTTTGTTTATTAACGGCTGTCAAAAAAGCAGCGAGGTAACAAACTCACAAATTTTGCATGTGGCAGCCCCAGCCAGCCCCATCACATTAAATCCGTTGTTTGCGCGGGACGCCGTATCGCTTGAGGCAGCCGCTCTTTTGCATCCGCAGTTGTTGGGGACAAACCCTTATACACTTGAGGTAGAACCCCGCCTATTTGCCTCTTGGGAGTTGCATGCAGACAACCTGACATATCATTTAAGATTGAGGGAAGGTTTGCTCTGGTCAGACGGTACGCCCTTGACGGCAGATGATGTAGCTTTTACGTTGCTGCTCATCTGTCATGCCGACTATACAGGCTGGCTGTATCCACTGTTGCGTTTTGTGGAAGGTGCGGAAGAATATAGAAAAACAAGACATTCACCGTATGCGCAGGGAGCGATTCCGGGGATTCGGGTGATAGATGAGCAGACTATCGCAATCCGGCTAAAACAGGTTCATGCGCCATTTTTATCTTATCTTACTTTCCCGCCACTGCCGGCGCATAAGCTGCAGAATGTGAAAGTGGCAGACATGGAAGAGCATCCCTCTCTTAAGAATGTGGGCGTGGGAGCAGGGCCATATTTGTTCACCTCTTGGCGGCCTGATGAATATTTGCTTGTTCGGGCCAATCCAGACTACTACTTGGGGAAGCCGGAAATTGCAGAAATTTATTACCGCATTATTCCCAACATTGAGGCACAAGTGATTGAACTGCTGGCCGGCAAGCTTGATTTATTGCCAACAGCCGTTAAAGTGGAAGATGTGGAGATGTTGGCAGCAGACCGCCAGATTCGCATCCACAAAAATAGTCGCTTGGTTTATGATTATATCGCTATTAATCACAAACAGGAAAATACACCGCTAAAAGATAGGCGAGTGAGGCAGGCGTTAGCCATGCTGCTTGAGAAAGATGAGTTAGTGGCTAACTTGCTCCTTGGCTTCGCTGAAGTGTTGCACGGTCCGCTGTTGCCGTTACACTTTGCTTACGACTCTGAGTTTTCACAAGAAAAGGGAAGCTTGCCCGCCGCCCGAGAGTTGCTTTTGCAGGCGGGATATCCTCAATTTAAGCTTAAGCTGATCTTTAATTCGGGCAATATTGTGCGTGAAAATGTGGCGCTGCTGTTTAAAGAGCAAGCTGCCCAGGTCGGCGTTGATGTGCAGATCCATGCGCTGGAATGGGAAGCATTTCTGGCGGCGCTGACAAACGGTGATTATGATTTGGCTATACTTGGACGCAGCACCGATGCAGATCCGGATCTGTCATTTCATTGGCACTCGCAAGGAGCAGGGAATAGAACGGGGTATGCCAATGAACAGGTAGATCGGCTGCTGGAAGCAGGAGCGGCTGTTCTGGATAGAGGGAAGAGAACGGAGCTATACCGGCAGAGTCAGGCGCTTATTGTGGCAGATGCTCCGATTATTTGGTTGTACTCAAGGCAGGCAATTCATGCTGCCAGCGCAGATTTACATAATTTTGCTGCACATCCCGAGTCGCTTTTCTACAATGTTCACCTGTGGAGTCTGGCGGGGCGGGATGGGAGGCCATGATACGAATTTTGCTAAACAGGTTGTGGCAGACGGTGATCGTGTTGTTTGGCGTTACATTAATAACTTTCTTGATCATGCATAGTGCGCCAGGTCATCCATTGCAGGCAAACCCCGAATTGCGTCTTGATCCCACGGCAGTGGAGAGATGGCTGGAACTGCAGGAGCTGGATGGGCCGTTGCCGGCCCAGTATCTCAGCTGGTTAAGCCGGCTGTTTCGCGGTGATTTTGGGATGTCCTTGATCTATAATAGGCCGGTGCTGGAACTGGCTCTGGAACGGTTGCCGGCAACGCTGTTTTTAACTGTCCCCGCTTTTTTGCTTGCTCTTGGGCTGGCAATAAGCTGTGGAACCTGGGCAGCTTTGCGTCAGGGAGGATTTGGCGACAGGCTGCTGGGTCTAGGCTCACTGGCCGGTTTGTCCTTGCCAAGTTTTTGGCTGGGGATTATTTTGATGATGTTGTTTTCTTATGGTTACCCATGGCTGCCTGCCGCAGGCATGCGTACGGCAGAAGATAGTTCTGTGTTAGATATTTTGATACACCTTATTTTACCGCTTACCATGTTGGTGGTGGGAAGCTTTTCTTACTATTTCCGTTATGTGCGTTATGCAGTATTAGCTGTATTGTCCCAGGATTTTATCAAGATAGCCAGGGCAAGGGGATTTACTGAATTGTATATTGTCTTTCGCTATGTTCTCCCTAACGCTTCTCTGCCAATTGTGACAGTGGCAGCGCTTTCGCTGCCACTGCTTTTTACCGGTGCACTAGTAGCGGAATATGTTTTCTCGTGGCCTGGAATCGGTCGCTGGATTATCAGCTCAACGCTCGCTAGGGACTATCCGGTGATTATGGCGGTCAATCTGTCTACTGCCGCCTTAGTTGCGCTCTCTAATTTCTTGGCTGATCTGCTTTATCTGTTAATTGATCCTCGACTTCGTTTCAAAGCCTAGCTAACAGGAGGGAAAAGATGGTGAGGAGACAGGGGGTTGAGTTATATCTAGGTATTTCCCTTATCATATTTTTAACTGTTTTCGCAGTTTTGTCGCCGCTTTTTGCTAATTATGACCCGCATCAAACAGATGCTGAGCGCTGGCTCCAGTCTCCCGGAAAGGAACACTTTTTCGGGACAGACCGCTTGGGCAGAGATATCTACAGTCGTGTGGTGTACGGTGCTCGTGTCTCGCTGGCGGTAGGTATTCTAGCGATGTTGCTTTCAATCACGGTAGGCACAGCTTTGGGAGCCTTGGCCGGGTATTTTGGAGGGTTTGCTGATCAATTGATTATGCGCTTGACTGACATTGTGCTAGTATATCCTACAATGCTGTTGGCTCTAACTCTTGTGGCAATCTTTGAACCGGCTATTTGGCTGGTTGTGCTTGTGATCGGGGGGACCGGCTGGCCTGCTGTGGCCAGGCTGGTGCGGGGTGAAATAATGCGCCTTAAAAACTTGGAATTTGCCGCGGCAGCCAGGATGCTGGGGGCTTCTCACAGGCGGGTTCTTTTGGTTCATCTGCTGCCAAATGCTTTGGGCCAGATTGTAGTAGCCGCGACTGTGGCTGTGCCGGCTGCTATCATGACGGAGGCGGGGCTGGGCTATTTTGGGCTTGGTATTCAACCTCCCATTCCTACTTGGGGGAATATGTTGCGTGAAGCTCAAAACTATATTCGCCACGCCTGGTGGTATGCCACTTTTCCCGGCGCGGCCATTTTCTTGACAGTTTTTGCTTTTCACTTAACAGGGGAAGGTTTGCGCCAGCGCCTTGACCCCAAGAGTCAGTCGGGGAGGGAGAGGCGTGCTTACGATCACTGATTTGTCTGTGGCTTTTCCGGCCAGTTGCGTGCAAGCGTTGTCGGAGGTATCATTTTTCGTCGCTCCGGGAGAAACTGTTGGCATAGTGGGCGAAAGCGGCAGCGGTAAAAGCATGACTGCCTTAGCAATTGCCGGACTTTTGCCGCCTGTTGCAAAAGCTTCAGGCGAGATTCGCTTTTGGGGAAGGCGCTTTGTGATCGGTGTCAGCAGTGATAGCGACTGGCGGGCAATCCGAGGTGTTGAACTGGGAGTAGTCTTTCAGGACCCCTCAATCGGTCTTAATCCGCTGCTCTCTGTGGGCAGTCAAGTTAGCGAAGTGCTACGATTTCATCTGCGAAAATCGAAACTGGAAGCAGAAAAGGAAACGGTAAGGTTGTTTAATTTGCTGGGGTTATATCCTGCTAAGGTGCGGATGCGGCAGTTCCCTCACCAGTTGAGCGGCGGGATGAAACAAAGAGTTATGCTGGCAGCAGCCATTTGCTGCCGGCCCAGGCTGCTGATTGCCGATGAGCCCACGACTGCCCTAGATGTGTCTGTACAGGCACAAATCCTTTGCCTGCTCAAAGAGTTGACAGCAGCTGCCGACACGGCACTGTTGCTTATCTCGCACGACCTTGGGGTGATTGCCCAGTTGGCAGAGCGGGTATTGGTGCTTTGTGCCGGGCAGCTGGTGGAAGAAGCGGCCGTGGCAGAATTGTTCTCTAGACCTGCTCATCCCTATACCCGTTTCCTGCTGGCTTCTGTGCCCCGGCTGGATCTCCCCTTAGCTTTAAAAGTTCCTGCCATAGAGGATAATGATCAACTGCTCAGTGGCTGCGGATTTGCATCCCGCTGTCCGGAAAGGGTGAGCAAATGTTTGTCCAATCCACCGCTTATTCGGCTGAGCCATGGGCGGAAAGTTCGATGTCATAACAGGCGGTGAAACGATGGAGGCCATCTTGGCTCTAAAGGGAGTAGTAGCAGTCTATCCGAGTGGAGCTCAACGAATCGTTAAGGCGGTGGATGGTGTCAGCCTTACTATCTATAGCAGAGAAACATTTGGACTTGTAGGTGAATCTGGTTCGGGCAAGACTACTTTAGGAAAAATAATTACCGGTCTGGAACGTCCTTGCCGCGGTTCCCTGTATTTTAATGGGAAACGGGTAGCTCCAGGTATGCGCCGGGAGATACAAATGGTTTTTCAGGACAGTGCCGCCGCGTTAAACCCTAGGCTAACTGTGGCAAATTTAGTAGAGGAGGGGCTGGTGATTCAGAAAACAGGAGATCGAGCAGAAAGAATGCAACAAGTTTTAAAAATATTAGCTGATGTTGGTCTTGACAGAATGATGCTGAAGCGTTATCCGCACCAGCTTAGCGGCGGGCAAAGGCAGCGTGTTGCCCTAGCCCGCACCCTTGTCGTACTGCCCAGTGTGATAGTATTAGATGAACCCGTTTCTGCTTTAGACGTTACTGCTAGTGCGCGGCTGCTCTTATTGCTGGCACGCCTGAAAGAAGCTTACGGCCTTTCCTATCTACTTATTTCTCATAATCTAGCCGTTGTGCTGCAAGTTTGTGAACGTGTTGCCGTGATGTATCTGGGCAAAATCGTGGAAACCGGCAGGGTTGAAACAGTTTTTAACTCTCCGGCGCATCCGTATACCCGTCTGCTTCTTGATGCGTATCCTCATCCCGATCCACAGAAGAAAATACCTGTTATTCAGCTTTTTGAGCCGGAAAATCTGCCGTCGACAGCTTCCGGCTGCCGTTTTCATCCGCGCTGCTCTAAAGCTTCTCTCCGTTGCCGCCAGCAGACGCCGGCACTTGCACAAAAAAGTGAAAGACATTTTGTGGCTTGTCACAGAGCAAGCGAGTAATGTTTGGACACAAGTTTTGTAACTTGAGTTTTTTTGCGGAAACGGCTATACTGAATTACAAGGGGTGAGAAGTATGTTTAAAAATAGAAAGGCGGCGCTCGTTTGCCTCTGCTTGGCAGCTTTATTAGCTTTAGTCTCCTTGTCGGCAACAGGTTGCATCCGCCGCGATACTGTGCCTAACCCTGTGGAAGAAGGACCCGATGAAAATTTGCCACCGACAAATGAGGTTGAAGTATTCCTTTTTTTTGTAGACCCTGCGCTGGTTGAGTCGGGGGAATTGGGTGAGTTTGGTTACGTTTTGCCGATAACTCGCAGCATTACCGTAGGAGAAGGCGAAGATGTTGTAAGACGAACACTAGAAGCGTTGCTTGCTGGACCACGGGTAGAAGATGGCAATTATTATGCTACAGTTCCTGCTACCGCAGAGATGATGGCAGTGACTAGGGAGGGGTCTACCTTAACGATTAATTTTTCCCAAGAGGTTCTTACTGATTCCCCTGGCGGCACCTTGTGGGGTTCTATCTTCGTGCAGTCTATAGTCTTTACCGCCACCCAGTTCCCAGAGGTGGAGCAGGTAATGGTTTTAGTGGAAGGGGAAATGTGGGATGACGGACACTCTGTGTGGGAAAAACCGCTGGGACAAGAAGATTTAAGAAATTTCTAGTCTGCAAAAAGATTCTTTCCAGCTTGTGCTGTCGTTAAAACTTCATCAAAAATTTGTGTGGAGAACAGCTTGGAAGCTCATGCGAGCTTTTTTTTTGTATAACAAACTCTATTGATGGCAAAAGATTCCATGATATTTTGAAGATTTACATTGCCTATGGTATACTAAGTTGAAATCGACTATAGAAGATGAGCAGAGCAGAAAATAGCTGTGCTGCGGCGGAGGTGAGATATAATGCGGGAATTGCCATATTGGTTGGCACTTAGCAGAGTTTCAGTCCTAGGGGCAAGGCGAATCCCGCGCCTAGTGGAAGTAATTGGTTCAGCAGAAAAAGTGTTTGCCGCGGATGTGGATGCGCTGGTTTCCGCAGGTTTGCCAGCGAAAGCCGCTGCCGTAATGGTGGCCGAATGTAAAGCTATTGATCCACACAGAGAACTCCGGCGTTTGATTTCGGAAGGTTTTGCTGCTGTGCTTGTGAATGAGGAACGTTATCCAAAAATCCTTAAGGAAATTTCTGACCCGCCTGCGGTATTATATTATCGTGGGGATTTTAGTGCGCTTGACCACCTTTGTGTTTCTCTGGTCGGCTCAAGAAAAGCGACTGCATACGGGAAAGCAGTTGCTGACAGACTAAGCGGTGATTTGGCTTCTCTTGGCGTAACAGTAGTTAGCGGAATGGCTCGAGGGATTGATACGGCTGCCCATCTTGGTGTGCTGAGAGCAGGCGGGCGGACTGCGGCAGTGTTGGGTTGTGGCCTGGACATCTGTTACCCGCCTGAGAATAAAAAGTTGCGTGATCAAATAGAGCGCCAGGGGGTGATCCTTAGTGAATTTCCTTTGGGCACTATGCCAAAACCGCCTCATTTCCCGATGCGTAACCGGATTATCAGCGGGCTCTCTCTGGCGGTAATTATTGTTGAAGCGGCTGAGCGAAGCGGCGCTTTGATCACAGCCGACAGTGCCTTGGAGCAGGGACGGGAAGTGCTTGCTGTGCCGGGCAGTATTAACAGCCCCGCCAGCCGTGGCTGTCACCAGTTGATTAAAGAAGGGGCTGCTCTGGTGGAAAGTGTCGCAGATATTTTGGCTGCTTTGGGGGTATCTTCTCTTGACAGCATAAAAGATGAACTGCATAACTTTACGCCGGCACAGCAAAAAGTCTTGCGCTTCATGGAGTATGAACCCGTTCATTTTGATGAATTGGTTGCCTGTTGCCGTTTATCTGCCGAGGAATTGGCAGTTAACTTGCTTGAACTGGAATTGGCGGGTGCGGTAAAGAAAATGCCGGGAAACTATTACTTGCGTGTAAAGTCAAAAGTGAATCAGTAAAATGTAGTATAATTTAGAATCGCTGTGCTGCAGCTGGGGGTGCCATATGTCAGATTATCTTGTGGTGGTAGAATCGCCGACAAAAGCTAAAACAATTAAAAAGTATTTAGGGCGAAGATATAAAGTTGTAGCTTCCTTCGGACATGTGATTGATTTGCCCAAAAGTCAGCTAGGCATTGATGTGCAACATGATTTTGAACCCAAGTATATTACGATCCGCGGCAAAGGCGAGGTGCTAAAAGAGTTAAAGAATACTGCAAAAGAAGTAAAAAAAATCTTTCTCGCCGCTGACCCGGATCGTGAAGGTGAAGCTATTTCCTGGCACCTTGCACGCGCATTGGGTATCTCTGAAAATACGCCTTGTCGGGTTGAATTTAATGAAATTACAGAAAAGGCTGTGGAGGAAGCATTTAAAAATCCCCGTCAGATTGATCTGCACAGAGTTAATGCCCAGCAGGCACGGAGAGTGCTGGATAGACTGGTTGGATATAAAATTTCGCCCCTCTTATGGAAAAAGGTGAAAAAAGGTCTTTCCGCCGGGCGTGTTCAGTCTGTGGCTCTCCGTCTGATTGTGGAGCGGGAAAATGAAATTGACAAGTTTGTGCCACAGGAGTATTGGACTTTGGAAGCCAAGCTGAGTTCTAAAGGTGCTGTTTTTCTGGCAAAGTACTATGGGAAAAAAGGGAAGAAGCATGTGCCTGCAGACCGTCGGGAAGTAGATGATCTGCTGGGGGCACTTAAAAACAAGCCCTTTATTGTGACAGATGTAAAAAAGCAAGAGCGGCGGCGCCGACCTGCGCCACCATTTACCACCAGCAGTCTTCAACAGGAGGCTTCCCGTAAACTTGGCTTTACAGCTCGCAAAACGATGGTGGTGGCGCAGCAGCTTTACGAAGGGCTGGATTTGGGCCAAGAAGGCGTTGTCGGTCTAATTACTTACATCCGCACAGACTCCACCCGTATTGCGCAAACGGCGCAGGCTGAGGTACGTACATATCTAGCGACAGCATACGGCAATTCGTTTGTACCTGATAAACCGCCGCTATATGCGGCAAAAAAAGGGGCGCAGGAAGCCCACGAGGCAATCAGACCCACGGCAGTGTTACGTTTGCCGGAGCGTGTCAAGTCTTTGTTGTCCAGAGACCAACACAGGTTATATAAACTGATCTGGGAACGATTGGTGGCCAGTCAGATGAGTGCCGCCGTCTACGATACTGTAACTGCAAAAATTAGTGCAGACGAGTATGAGTTCCGGGCAACAGGTTCGCAAATTAAGTTTGAAGGATTTATGAAGCTGTACACGGAGGGAAGGGATGAGGAGGAAAAGGAAGAAGCCGGTCTTCTCCCGGAGTTGGCGGCTGGTGAGACGCTTTCCTTGTTACAGTTAGACCCCAAGCAGCATTTTACTCAGCCGCCGCCCCGTTTTAGCGAGGCAATGCTTGTTAAGACGCTGGAGGAGAAAGGAATCGGACGGCCCAGTACTTATGCGCCCATTATCGACACGCTGCAAACCAGGGGTTATGTGATCCGTGAAAATAAGCTGTTTTATGCTACTGAGCTCGGCCATGTGGTGCTAGACCAATTGCTGGAATTTTTCCCCGATATTCTTGATGCTGATTTTACTGCTCAGATGGAAGAAAAACTAGATCAAATAGCAGAAGGTGGTCTGGAGTGGGTCGAAGTCGTCCGCACCTTTTATAATGATTTCGTCAAGAGTCTACAATTGGCTGAAGAACATATGGAAAAAGTGGTGATAGCACCGGAGGAAAGTGATCAAGAATGCCCAAATTGCGGTCGCTTTCTCGTCTATAAAATGGGCCGTTACGGTAAATTTCTCGCCTGTCCCGGCTTTCCAGAATGCCGCTATGCCAAACCCATTATTAAAGAACTTGATATTGCCTGCCCTGCCTGCGGCAAGCCGTTGGTGGAGCGAAAAACAAAACGGCGGCGTAAATTTTACGGTTGCAGCAGCTATCCGGAATGTGATTTTACCACTTGGGATATTCCACAAAAAGCGAAATGCCCAGTGTGCAACTATCTGACCGTGCTGAAAGGCAAGACATTGCTTTGTGCCAACAAGGAGTGCGGCAAGATCTTAAAAGAAGCCTCTCCTCAAAAAGAAGAGAAGAAGACAGGTGCCAGAAAAACGAAAAAAGAGACTGCTAGGAGTGGGAAAAGTGGCTGAAATTACTGTAGTTGGGGGAGGGCTGGCAGGCGCTGAAGCAGTTTGGCAGGCTGCCAAGTCAGGAGTCAGCGTGAAGCTGTATGAGATGCGTCCGTCACAAATGACGCCGGCACATCATAGCCCCTTCTTAGCAGAACTGGTCTGCAGCAACTCACTGCGCGCAGCGTCGCTGGAAAATGCAGTGGGCTTACTTAAAGAAGAGATGCGGCAATTTGATTCACTAATTATTGCTCAGGCCGACAAACATGCGTTGCCGGCTGGCGGCGCATTAGCCGTGGATCGGGAAGGTTTTGCCCGCAGCGTAACAGCAGTAATTAAGAGTTTGCCGAATGTGACTTGCGTGGAAAGTGAGGTAAGAGATATTCCCGACACGATAAATGGGCCTGTGATTTTGGCTACCGGACCACTTACCTCAGAGGCGCTTGCTGAAAAAATCGGTCGGCTCACAGGGGAAGAATCACTCTGTTTTTATGATGCTGCCGCGCCGATTGTCTTGACAGAGTCTATTGACGAATCCAGGACGTTTCGGGCTTCCCGCTACGGGAAGGGGACGGCAGATTATCTTAACTGTCCGCTGAGTCAAGAGGAATACAGGGAGTTTTACACAGCACTTATTTCTGCCAAAGTTCACCTGGGACATGGCAGTGAAGAGCAGCCTAAGTATTTTGAGGGTTGTATGCCGGTGGAAGTGATGGCTTCCCGCGGTTACGAGACATTGTTGTTTGGACCAATGAAGCCTGTCGGTCTTACCGACCCTCGGACAGGCCGTCAGCCCTATGCGGTAGTTCAATTGCGACAAGATGATGTAGCAGCTACTCTCTACAATATGGTAGGCTTTCAGACGCGGCTTCGTTGGCCTGAGCAGCGCCGTGTCTTTCGACTGATTCCCGGGCTTGAGCAAGCTGAGTTTGCCCGTTATGGGGTAGTGCATCGCAATACTTATATTAATTCACCTAGGGTGTTATTGCCAACTTTGCAATATAAGCAAAATAATAAGCTGTATTTTGCCGGTCAGATTACCGGTGTGGAAGGATATGTAGAATCTGCGGCCATGGGCTTGGTGGCCGGCATAAACGCAGCCCGTCTGCTCGCGGGAGCGGAGCAGCTAACATGGCCACATGAAACGGCGCACGGCGCATTGGCCCGTTATATTACCACGGCGAACCCGACAAACTTTCAACCGATGAATGTTACTTTCGGCATTTTCCCGCCGTTGACTGCTGTTGTGGCAAAGAGAGAAAGAAAAATGATAATGGCACGGCGGGCGCTTGAGAAAATTGCGGAATGGCGTAAACTTTGGCAAAATTAACTTGCAAAAGTAAACATTCTTGTGTTACTATTTTTGAAAAGGAGAAAGCATTTGTGATGGTTGATTTTCTGGGCAGCTTTATTGCTTATCTGCAGGTTGAGAAAAATGCTTCGCCACATACCGTCAGGAATTATGCCGAAGACCTAGCACAGTTTTTCAGGTTTCTGGAGGCTGAAGGCCTCCCATTCCCTGCAGAGCTGGATTATTTGGCAATCAGACATTATTTGGCGTTACTGCAGCAGCAAAGCTATGAGCGTCGCACCATTGCCCGTAAACTTTCGGCCATCCGTTCCTTTTTGCGCCACCTAAACAGGGAGGGTCACTTAACAGATACGTCATGGAGTATGGTATCCACTCCCCGCTTAGGTAAAAAGTTGCCTCGATTCCTTTTTGTTGAAGAAGTCTTTAGACTTTTGAGCGCGCCAGATATTGCGACGCCTGCAGGTCTGCGGGATGTGGCTATCTTGGAAGCGCTTTATGCGTCTGGTATCCGGGTGAGTGAATTGGTTTCGTTAGATCTTCATGCCATCGATCTGAGCCAGGGTGAGTTCATTGTGATGGGTAAAGGTTCTCGCGAGCGAGTGGTGCCTTTGGGGAGTTTTGCTCGCCGCTCTGTGCAGGCTTATCTTGTTGGTGGCCGGCCGGAACTTTTGCGTCGGAACAAAAACGGCGACGGGGAAAAAGCCCTTTGGCTGAACAAATATGGAACCAGATTGTCTGACCGGGGGGTGCGTCGCTTGACAGAAAAATATATCCGCCAGGTAAGCCTGACTAAAGGAATCAGTCCGCATAGCATCCGCCATAGTTTTGCCACTCATCTGCTCAATGCGGGAGCAGACTTAAGGGCTGTTCAAGAGTTTTTAGGTCATGTGAATATATCTACAACGCAAATTTATACTCATATCACACGGGATCAGCTTAAAGAAACATATTCTGCGGCTCATCCTAGGGCGTAAGGAGAATAACATGTTTCATGGAACAACTATTGTGGCAGTTTTAAAAGACGGTCGTTGTGCGCTGGCGGGTGACGGGCAAGTTACACTCGGCGGCAATACGATCATGAAGCATCATGCCGTAAAAGTAAGAAGAATTTTTCAGGGTAAAGTTTTGGCCGGTTTTGCAGGCTCCGTTGCTGACTCCATCACCCTGTTTGAAAAATACGAGGAACAACTGGAAAAATATCAGGGAAATCTGCGCCGCGCAGCGGTGGAATTGGCAAAAGACTGGCGCGCCGATCGAGTGCTGAGACGGCTTGAGGCGTTGCTGGTGGTAGGTGATACAGCTAGTTTGCTTGTTGTCTCCGGTAGTGGGGAACTAATTGAGCCAGATGACGGCGTTATTGCCATTGGTTCCGGAGGGCCGTATGCACTGGCGGCTGCTCGCGCTCTTCATCGTTTTACCGGCATGGAAGCGGGGGAAATCGCGCGCAGTGCCATGCAGGTTGCCGCTGAAATCTGTGTTTATACCAATGACAAGATTGTTCTGGAAATATTGTAGCTCTTCGAGGAGGAAGTCATGAGCAGAGAAGAATGGACGCCGCGGCAGATAGTCGCTGAATTAGATAAATATATTGTTGGACAAAGGGATGCGAAAAAATGTGTGGCGGTAGCACTGCGCAATCGTTACCGGCGCAAACTTCTTGCCGATGATATCAGAGACGAAGTTTTTCCAAAGAATATTATTATGATCGGTCCTACCGGTGTTGGGAAAACTGAAATTGCCAGAAGGCTGGCTAAGCTGGTAAGCGCTCCATTTGTTAAAGTCGAAGCCACCAAGTTTACCGAAGTAGGTTATGTGGGTCGTGATGTGGAAACGATGATTCGCGACTTGGTTGAGACGTCCATCCGCATTGTGCAGACAGAAAAAATGGAAATTGTGGGAGAAAAGGCGCAGGCACCGGCGGCGGAAAGGCTGCTTGAACTCTTGGCTCCCAAGCCGGAGAAACAGAGAAGCGGAAGTAATCCCCTTAGTCTTCTCTTTTCATCGTCCGCAAGCGAAGCGGCAGAAGAAGACGAGCCGGAATTTAACGAAAAGATTAAGGATTACCGCATTAACAGGGAACGGCTTAAAGAACAACTGGCCGGCGGCTTGTTGGAGGATGAAACTGTCGAAATGGAAGTGGATGAAAGAGCTCCGGTCGTTGAAGTGTTTTCTGGCTCCGGGATGGAAGACATGGGCATTAATTTCCAGGATCTGATGGGCCAGTTTTTCCCGAAACGTAAAAGAATGCGCAGGCTGCCGGTGCGGCAGGCCAGAAAAATCCTCCAACAGGAAGAAGCGCAGAAGCTGATCGATATGGATGAGGTTATTACAGAAGCGGTGTCCCGGGCGGAACAGTCAGGTATCATCTTTCTGGATGAAATCGACAAGATTGCCGGTAAGGATTACCGGGGTGGGCCTGATGTCTCTCGGGAAGGGGTTCAGCGTGATATCCTGCCCATTGTGGAAGGGTCAACGGTGACGACTAAATACGGAGCTGTTAAGACCGACTTTATTCTCTTTATTGCTGCCGGAGCCTTTCATGTGGCGAAACCTGCCGACTTGATTCCCGAGCTACAGGGACGATTCCCTATCCGGGTAGAATTAAACAGCCTTACGGAAACAGACTTTAAGCAGATTCTGACGGAACCAGCCAATGCGTTGATCAAGCAGTATACAGCACTTTTGGAGACAGAAGGGGTGACGGTGGAATTCAGGGATGATGCCATTGGGGAAATTGCCAAGCTGGCCTGCACCCTAAACAATGAGATGGAGAACATCGGTGCTAGGCGCTTACATACAATCCTAGAGAAACTATTGGAGGAATTGTCATTTAATGCTCCCGAACTGCCTTCGCAACTTGTAAAAATCACGGCTGAGTATGTCCAAGATAAACTTAATAATATTGTCCGGAATAAAGACTTAAGCAGGTATATTTTATAAAAGGCGAACCGCTTGATTGACAGCGTCTAACTTCCAAAGGAGAGGATGATAATTCATGGCTATGACTTCTTTATTAGAAAAATCGCGACGGATTAATAAAATTTTGCAAAAGACTGCCGGACAGCCTGTAGATTTCAAAGAAGTGGCTGATGTATTAAAAAATGTAATCCATGCAAACATCTATATTGCGGAACGCAGCGGAAAAATTCTTGGATTTTCATTGGTGGACGAGTTTGAATGTGAACTGATGGTCAAAGAAGTGCTTCGAGACGGAGCATTTCCCGATGATTACAACGAGCTGCTGTTAAACGTGGATGATCCCCGTGTAAATCTACGGCAAAAGTGTAATGATTGTGTTTTCTTGGAGGAAACAGACTGCCTGTTTACTAATAAAATTACGACCATAGTCCCGATTGTGGGTGGCGCCAAACGTCTGGGCACACTGCTTCTGGCTCGCTTTACCGAAGAATTTGAGCCGGAAGATTTAATTCTGGCCGAATATGGCGCAACGGTGGTAGGAATGGAGATTCTGCGCTCCAAGGCAGAGAAAATTGAGGAGGAAGCCCGTAACAAAGCGATTGTCCAGCTGGCTATCGGTACTCTTTCTTATTCGGAAATGGAAGCGGTTGAACACATCTTTGAGGAGTTAAATGGTGATGAGGGGCTGTTGGTAGCTAGTAAAATAGCTGACCAGTTGGGGATTACCCGCTCTGTCATCGTTAATGCACTGCGTAAATTTGAGAGTGCGGGCGTTATCGAATCTCGTTCACTAGGCATGAAAGGTACCTACATTAAAGTAAAGAACATTTATCTGCTGGAGCAGTTGGCGCGGCGCAAAGGTGTGCGTACGTAGGATTAAGCAGGTAACGTTGAAGCATCTATCGTTTTGCATAAGCATAATTATAGCGCAGAGGAGTTATAATATAGCATTACAGGGTAGCGTATTTACGCGCAAGTTCTGCCCGCAAAGGGAGACGTGGGGTAGACGAAAAGGAAATATTCGCTGGATAAAAGGTCTTTTGTTGCCGGTTTGCTGGTGGGGAGCTTATTCATTTTGGTTCTTGTAGGAACTTTTGCGGGAGTGGCGGCTGTTCAAGGGGCTACCGTTAGTCTGGACAGCAAAGAGTTAGCTGTCATAGTTCGTGACAGGATTGTAGCTCAAGCCAAGGTAGAGATACCGAAAGTGATCGAAGGGGCAAAAGCGGAAATTCCTGCGATTGTGGAAAAGGAAATGAGAACTCGGATTGTATCCGACAGAATGGAAATCGCTGGTTTTGTCTTCCGGATGCCGGCAGAATTAATTGAACAACTAAATAGTAAAATGCGTAAGAATGTGGAAAATGCCGCCGGGGAAATCATGGATGGGATTAACACAGACCAGTTGGCAGAAAAATTTGGAGCAGAAGCTTATCTTTTGGTGCAGGAAGCTTTGCAGGACGAACTGGCAGGACAAACTTTCCGTGTAATGGTTTTCAATAGAATTCCTGTTCGTGTCAATGTGGAAATTAAGTAAATGGAGTTTGCTAAATTCCACAATATTTATTCTGCGTTGCCAATTCTGACAAGCTGTGTTATACTACGTTTTAGCGTTAAAAACACACGCTTCCCTGATTGCTGTGGGTGTGCCGGATTTCCGGTACCGCAAAAAGATGATGGGAGCGGAGGAAAAACAGAGAGGAGGTGCAGGATTTGCCAGTAGTTTCTATGAAGCAATTGCTTGAAGCCGGTGTCCATTTTGGTCATCAGACGCGCCGTTGGAATCCAAAAATGAAGCCCTATATTTTTACGGAGAGAAACGGAATCTATATTATCGATCTGCAGAAAACCGTAAGAATGATTGATGATGCTTATAATCATGTCAAACAGCTTGCAGCCGATGGCGGGAAGATAATGTTTGTTGGCACAAAGAAGCAGGCGCAAGACTCAGTTCAGTCTGAGGCAGAACGTTGTGGCATGTACTATGTGAACCAGCGTTGGCTTGGTGGAATGTTAACCAATTTTAAGACTATTAGAAACCGTGTTAACCGTCTGATTGAGTTGGAGAAAATGGAAGAGGAAGGCACATTTGAGGTCCTGCCGAAAAAGGAAGTGATTAAGCTTCGCCACGAGCATGAGAAGCTAAATAAGTTCCTTTCCGGCGTCCGCAATATGCGCAGTCTTCCTGATGCGTTATTCATCGTGGATCCTCGCAAAGAGAGGATTGCTGTTGCTGAAGCTCGCAAACTGGGGATTCCTATCGTTGCTATTGTTGATACCAATTGCGATCCGGACGAGATTGATTACTTGATCCCAGGCAATGACGATGCAATCCGGGCTGTCAAGTTGATTTCAGGACGCTTGGCAGATGCGGTGCTGGAAGGTCTTGAAGGCCGTCAGGATCACATGCCGGTAATAGATGATGTGGAAAGAGTCGCCCCGGTAATTTTAGAATCTTAAAGGCCAGGAGAGCAGGCCGGGCGGTATGCCCGGCCTTTTTTACAAACCCTGAAGAAATGGAGGGTAAAGAATGATTCCCGCATCGGTTGTAAAAGAGCTCCGTGAGAAGACGGGGGCAGGAATGATGGACTGTAAGAAGGCATTGAGCGAAACTAACGGTGACTTTACTAAAGCTTGTGAATACCTGCGTGAAAAAGGTTTAGCTGCTGCCGCAAAAAAATCAGGACGGATTGCTGCCGAAGGAATAGTAGAGTCATATATCCATCTTGGCGGAAAAATTGGCGTTTTGCTTGAAGTGAACTGTGAAACAGATTTTGTCGCTCGTACCGAAGAGTTCCGCACTTTTGTCAGGGACGTGGCGATGCAGGTTGCGGCCACCAATCCGCAGTTTCTTTCCCGGGATGAAGTTCAGCAGTCAGTTCTGGACAAAGAGAAAGAAATTCTAACTGCTCAGGCTCTTAATGAAGGCAAGCCTGAAAAAGTGGTGGAGAAGATTGTAGCCGGTCGCATAGAAAAATATTATGCGGAAAATTGCCTGTTGGAGCAATCATTTGTCAAGGATACTGACGTGACGATTAATGATTTATTGAAAGAGAAGATTGCGAAAATCGGTGAAAATATCACCATCCGCCGTTTTACCCGTTATGAAATGGGTGAAGGGCTCGAAAAGAAAACGTGTGACTTAGCGGCAGAAGTTGCCGGGATGACCAAATCGTAAGCTAGATAATTTCTTAAAACAACAAAAAAAGAGCACTCTGGTGTTCTTTTTTTACAGGAGATTTTAGCAGAGACGCAGAATAATCTGACTGGAGGTTGTTGTCCCCCTCATGGAAAAAGCAATTTATAAACGCATAATTTTAAAAATAAGCGGGGAAGCATTGGCTGGTGAAAAAGGCTTTGGCATAGACCCCGATGTATTGCGAGATATCGCAGCCCAAGTGGAAGATGTGCGTTGCTTGGGTGTAGAAGTAGCTATTGTAGTTGGCGGTGGCAATATTTGGCGCGGAGCGCCGGCGGGAGAGCGTGGCATGGATCGGGCTACCGCGGATTATATGGGGATGTTGGCCACAGTGTTAAACGCCATGGCATTGCAGGATGCTCTGGAAACAAGAGGTGTTGACACACGGGTACAGACGGCCATTGCGATGCAACAGGTGGCAGAACCTTATATCCGGCGTCGCGCCATCCGACACTTAGAAAAGGGACGGGTTGTGATTTTTGCCGGTGGCACTGGAAATCCCTATTTTTCCACTGACACTACCGCTGCATTGCGCGCAGCAGAAATCGAAGCCGAAGTTATATTGTTAGCAAAGGGAAAAGTCGATGCGGTCTACGATGCCGATCCTTTACTCAACCCGGAAGCAAAAAAGTTTACAGAACTAACCTACATTGACTTGATTAATATGGGACTTGGCGTGATGGATTCTACTGCCGCATCCCTTTGCATGGATAATAGAATTCCATTGATTGTTTTCGGTTTGAAGTCGGGTAACATTAAGCGAGTTGTGCTTGGCGAAAAAATTGGTACATATGTGATTTAAAGGGGGAAAAACGATGTCTAAGGAAGTTTACAAGGAAGTCGAGGAGCGGATGGAGAAGGCTGTGGCAGCTCTGAAACGCGATTTGTCAACTCTGCGCGCAGGCCGTGCCACACCTGCGCTTTTGGACAAGATAACCGTGGAATATTACGGTACCACCACGGCAATCAACCAACTTGCCAATATTTCCGTACCGGAACCTCGCCTTTTGCTCATCCAACCCTGGGATAAAAAGATTGTGGCAGAAATCGAGCGTGCTATTCTGAAGTCAGATTTAGCTCTGACGCCTAACAGTGATGGTTCGGTGATTCGTTTGGCAATTCCGCAGTTGACAGAGGAAAGACGTAAAGATTTGGTGAAAATCAGCAAAAAGAAAGCGGAAGAAGGTCGGGTTGCCATTCGTAATATTCGCCGGGATGCAAATGATGAGCTTAAGCAGCAAGAAAAGTCCAGCGAGATAACTGAAGATGAATTGCATAAAGCGCAGGATGAGATGCAGAAGCTCACAGATAAATATATTGAAGAAATGGACAAAGTTTTGTCGGCAAAAGAAAAAGAGATTATGGAGGTCTGAGCATGAGCCAAGAGGGGGGCTTCCCTGATCTCCTGGCAAATCACCTTGATGATGCTGTTCGCTTGGCGAAGGAATTAGGTCTTAGCACACGCGTGGTGATCACAGCGCCGCCAAGAGAGGCTAGTCCAGGGCCTCTGAGGGTTGTCAGGCAACGGTTGGCAGATGATGGGCAGACGCTTGAACTGACGGTGGCGGCTGAAGTTTGGGCATAGGGGCCCGCTCCTGCGAGGGAGCTGGTTTTTAAGCAGCAAAAATGAGGTGAGTAGATGCCCCGCTTTTTGCGTCGGTTGTTTAGTGATAAAGGAACTACTCATGCAAAGAAGGAAACAAGCTCAGTACCGTGTCATCTGGCAATTATCATGGATGGGAATGGCCGCTGGGCTGCGCAGCGAAAACTGCCCCGCACAGCGGGACATCAGGCAGGGATAGTTGCGCTAAGGCGCACTATTAAACATGCTAACGAAATGGGCATCAGTATTTTGACGGTTTACGCCTTTTCTACGGAAAACTGGAAACGTCCAAAGCCGGAAGTCGATTTCTTGTTGCGCTTGCCAAATGAATTTCTAAAATCAGACCTAGATAATTTGCACAAAAAAAATATTAAGGTTATGATGATTGGCTTTATGGAAGGGTTGCCGCGGCATACCCGGAATGCCGTATCCGAAGCTGTAGAAATTACAGCTAAGAATACCGGCATGGTGCTAAATTTTGCGCTTAACTATGGTAGCCGAGATGAAATTATTGCGGCTGTGCGGGCTATTACACAAAAAGTTGCAGACGGCGAAGTAAATCCTGCGCAAATAGACGAACAAATTATCTCAAGCCATCTTTTCACTGCGGCCTTGCCCGACCCTGACCTTTTAATCCGGCCAAGCGGTGAAATCAGGCTTAGCAATTTTTTGCTTTGGCAGCTTGCTTATACAGAGCTTTGGTTTACAGAAGTTAATTGGCCGGACTTTGACAGGGAACACCTTGAGGAAGCTATAAGCGCCTACCGTAACCGGGACAGGCGTTTCGGCGGAATAAAACTCTAGGGTGAGGGAGAAGGTGTTCATGAATCGGCAATTTCGCCGATTCAAACGAGTCCGACGTCTGATTTCCGACTTCTAATAATGGGAGGGATGCTCTTGTTTTGGCATCGATTGGCCAGTACCCTTGTGGGTATCCCTGTAGTGCTGGCAGCCACTTGGCTAGGCGGTCTGCCGTTCTTTTTTATGGCATTATTCATTGGAATCCTAGCGTTGCGTGAATTGTACAATATAGCTCAGCTTTCCCGTCGAAGCGATAGGCTTTTTGGTTATGGAGCACATCTATTTTTGTTTTTTTCCGTCTCTGTTTTTGGAATGAGCAGTTATTTTGGCGGCCTGATTTTTATTTTCTTGGCACTAAATATTTACTGGTTACTATTTTATCCTACAGATTTCAAGAATCTGGCTATTTTATTCTGGGGAGTATTTTATGTTACCGTGCTGCTCTCCTGCATTCTCTTGTTAAGGCAAGCCCCTGACGGTTTTTTATTCGTCTCTGCCGCGTTAATTACAGTCTGGGCTTCAGATACCGGCGCTTATCTAGTGGGAATGAGTATGGGGCGGCGAAAGCTGATGCCGGCAGTCAGCCCTGCAAAATCGTTTGAGGGAGCGGTTGGCGGCGTGTTATTTGCCGCAATAGCCTTGGTGTTCATGTCACCTTCAATGGGATACAGCTTATGGCAGGCTGCCGCTTTGGGAGTAGTGCTGTCAGTGATGGGGCAGTTGGGGGATCTTGCCGAATCTGCACTGAAACGCTGGGGCAATGTGAAAGATTCCGGTAGCTTTCTGCCGGGGCACGGCGGTGTGTTAGACAGGATTGATAGTATCTTGTTCGTCATCCCGGTCGCTTATTGTTTATTTGTCATTCTTTTCTAAGGGGTAACCAGCATGAAACGGATTGCATTGCTCGGCTCTACCGGTTCCATCGGCACACAGGTGCTGCAGGTGGTTGCCTCCTTCCCAGAACGGTTTCGGATCCATTCCTTGTCTGCTCACCGGCAAGCGGCGGAGCTGGCACGGCAGGCTCGCCTTTTTCTTCCCGCTGTAGTGGCAATTAGCGATGAATCCTGTTACAATGAACTTAAGGCTGAACTTTCAGGCCTTGGCATAAAAATTCTGGCTGGCCCGGACAGTCTGCGGGAACTTGCCGCAGATCAGGAAACAGATCTAGTCCTCAATTCTCTGGTGGGTTTTGCCGGTCTGGCTGCTACCCTCGCTGCGCTTGCGGCCGGAAACACACTGGCTTTAGCAAACAAAGAGTCGCTTGTCGCCGGAGGACATTTGGCGATGCGTTTGGCGGCAAAGTCAGGCGTAAATATTCTCCCTGTGGACAGTGAGCATTCAGCCATTTTTCAGTGTCTCCAGGGACAACAAGCGGACGCGGTGGAAAAAATAGTACTGACTGCTTCAGGCGGACCTTTTTTTGGGCGTGACTTGGCATTTTTGCAAACTGTTACGCCCCAAGATGCGCTTAAGCATCCAAACTGGGAGATGGGTGCTAAGATTACAGTAGATTCAGCAACCATGATGAATAAAGGTTTGGAGGTAATAGAGGCGCGCTGGTTGTTCGATATTCCCTATGAAAAGATTGAGGTTGTGGTCCATAGGGAAAGCATCGTCCATTCTCTGGTGGCATATCGTGACGGCGCAGTCCTTGCCCAGTTAGGCACACCGGATATGCGTGTCCCTATTCAATATGCGCTGACTTATCCGGAACGGTGGCCGGGTCATGCGCCCCGGGTTTGCTGGAATACTTTGAGTACCCTGAATTTTGCCCCGCCGGACAAAACCAACTTTCCTTGTCTCCCCTTAGCTTACTGGGCCGGAGCAGTCGGCGGGAGCATGCCCTGTGTTTTAAACGCGGCTAATGAAGAGGCCGTCCGTCTTTTTCTGGTGGGAAAAGCCAGCTTTTTAGAGATCCCTCGTATAATTGAAAGGGTCATGAATAAACATAAAGTAGTTCCGGCGCCTGATTTTGACATTTTGTATGATATTGATCAGGAAGTGCGCCTATTGGCGCTGGAGTACGCAGAGATGAAAGGGTGAAACGATGCTAACGCTTATTGCCGCAATTGTTATTTTCGGTTTGCTGATTTTCTTTCACGAACTGGGGCATTTCCTAGTGGCAAAACGGCTGGGGGTTGGTGTAACAGAGTTTGCTATTGGTTTTGGTCCTCGTTTGCTTAGCCGTCAGTCTGGCGAGACTACTTATTCTTTGCGCGCCCTTCCACTGGGCGGCTTTGTGCGCCTGGTGGGAGAGAACCCGGAAGACAGCAAAGGTGAAGACAGTTTCCAGAATAAGCCTGTTTGGGCTCGTTTTTTGGTGATCGCCGCAGGTTCAGCAATGAATTTTCTGCTGGCGGTGTTGTTGTTTTCACTTATTTATTTCGCTTTTCTGGGCGTACCGCTCTTAGAGTCTACGGAAATCGGAGTTGTACAACCAGGCGGGCGGGCGAGTGAAGCAGGATTACTGCAGGGAGATCGGATTATTTCTATTGCCGGGGAGCGTGTGGCTGACTGGAAGGAATTGGTTTCACTCATTCACGTTCATCCCGAACAAGAAATTGTTGTCGAATATGAGCGGCAGGGGCAGATCGGTTCCGTTAGTTTAGTCCCCTTGCGTGACCCTCAAACCGGGGAAGGACGGATTGGTATTCAGGCTCAGACGCGCATGTTTTCGCCACTGCTCTCGCTCCGTGCCGGTCTGCAACATACTATTTGGTTTATCCAACTGTTTGTTTCCAGTATTATGCAGATGGTGACTGGCAACGCTGCTCCTGATGTAGTGGGTCCTGTTGGGATCATTCAGATTGTAGGGGAAGTGGCCAGAACCGGCGTGGTGAATCTAATGTCTTTGGCGGCCATTATCAGCCTGAATCTCGGAATCTTAAACTTGCTCCCCATTCCCGCACTTGACGGCAGCAGGTTAGTTTTTCTAATAGTGGAAGGTATGCGTGGCCGTCCAGTAGATCCGCATAAAGAATCATTCGTCCATTTTGTCGGGTTTACGGTGTTAATTTTATTGATGATTGTCATTGCCTACCGGGATCTGACTCGTTTGGATCTTTTCTTCTAGCAGGAGGAATGCAATGTATCGGCGTGAGCAAACAAGACCAGTTAAAGCGGGCCCGCTGATTATCGGCGGCGGCGCGCCTGTCGTCATCGAGTCTATGACTAATACCGATACGTCAGATCTGGCAGCTACACTGGCACAAATCACAGAATTGAAGCAGGCTGGCTGTGAACTGGTGCGTGTTGCTGTGCCAAACCAACGGGCGGTTGACGTCTTGCCTGAGTTGGTTAGACAATCACCGCTTCCCCTGGTGGCAGATATCCATTTTAATCACAGTTTTGCTTTAAGTGCCCTTCGTGCCGGAGTGGTAAAATTGCGGATTAACCCCGGTAATATAGGGGGGGAAAAGCGCTTGGCGGAAGTGGTAAACCTTGCGGGGGAGAAACAGGTTCCCATCCGGATTGGTGTAAATGCCGGTTCTTTAGAGCGAAGATTGCTGGATAAATATGGCAGGGCGACTCCAGAGGCGATGTTGGAATCAGCAATGGATCACATCCGCTTGGCTGAAAAGCTCGGTTTTTACGAGTTGCTAATCTCTTTAAAAGCATCCTCAGTCCCGTTGACGGTTACTGCTAATATGTTGTTTGCCAGAGAATCACGCTATCCGCTACATTTAGGAGTGACTGAGGCGGGCTCTTCCTTTAGCGGCACAGTCTATTCCGCGGTAGGGATTGGAGCGCTGTTACTTGCCGGTCTGGGTGATACGATTCGAATTTCCTTGACAGCCCCACCTGTCGAAGAAATTCGGGTGGCGAAAGCAATTCTAGCTGCGGCGGAGATTCGGCGTTTCGGCCCAAGGGTCATTTCCTGCCCAACTTGTGGACGTTGCCAGATTAGCCTGATAGAATTGGTAAAAGAGTTGGAGCAAAGAGTGGCTGAAATTACTGAGCCGCTGACCTTGGCAGTGATGGGCTGTGCTGTAAATGGTCCCGGGGAAGCGAGAGAAGCAGATTTAGGAATTGCCGGCGGAAAGAACCAGGGACTAATTTTTTGTGCCGGTGAAATAGTTCGCAAAGTGCCTCAGGGTCAGCTGATTGATGAATTTATGTCGTTCCTCTACGCTTATCTTGAAAATAAGGCTGATTCCGAGGGAACAAAAGATGAGAACTGAGCCGCCAGGCTCTGCAAGATTGCGAGGGAAATCAGCAGGTTGCGAAATACTGCCGGATATGGTAGGATGGAAGATGAATTCATAGCTTTTCGCTGAGAAGAGTGGGCCTGCCCACTCTTCCGTTTTATCAGGCAGACAGATACATAAGTAATGCCAATTTTTATTATGTAGGAAAGTATATGATTTCCTACATAATGGGGGGTCGTAGGGGGGGATTCACCCTTACGCTCGCGGGGTGCTCAGGAACGAAGTTCCGCCGAAGGGGCGGCAGCCCCTAGCGGACAAGAAAAACGCATCTTTAGATAAAGCGCGAAGCGTTTTTCTTGTGTTATTACACAAACTAATGGGAGTACAATTTAAACAACTTACTACCCATGGTGGCAGACGGAGGGACAATGATGTCAAAGATTAATAAGCTTGTTACTGAAATAGCTGTTCCTTTGGCAGATGCGCTGGGGCTGGAACTGGTGGATGTGGAATTTGTTAAAGAAAGCGGCCGGATGATTCTGCGTGTTTATATAGATCGGGAAGGCGGAATCAAGCTGGAGCACTGTGAAGTGATGAGCTGTGCTTTAGAAGAGGCTCTAGATAACCTAGACCCCATTGAAGAGCACTATCTGCTGGAAGTTTCTTCTCCTGGCGTAGAGCGACCGCTTAAAAAAGCGGCTGATTACTTGCGGTTTACAGGCAGAGTTGTAAAAGTGAGGCTCTTTAGCTCTTTAAACCGGCAAAGAGGTTTTACTGGTACTTTGCGTGGTTTGGAAGGACAGGATATTTTACTGGAAACGGAAAAACATACTTTGGTTCGGATTCCACTTTCCCAAGTGGCAAAGGCTAATCTGGCCTTTATAGATAAAGAGAAAGGAGGTATATAGCATGAATGAAGATTTTTTAGCCGCAATGGCAGCAATTGAGAAAGAGAAGGGCGTAAAGAAAGAGATTCTCTTTGATGCTATTGAGGCAGCACTAGTTTCGGCGTATAAACGCAATTTTAATACTGCAGCCAATGTGCGTGTCCAACTAAACCGTGATTCAGGGGAAATTAAGGTTTTCACCCGCTTAGTGGTAGTCGCGGAAGTGTTTCAGGCGCAACTGGAAATCTCGCTTGCCGAGGTGCGTGAAATCGACTTAAATTATCAGTTGGGTGATATTGTGGAGAAGGAAGTGACGCCGAAAAATTTTGGTCGAATTGCTGCGCAAACGGCTAAGCAAGTAGTTATTCAGCGCATTCGTGAGGCAGAGCGGGAAATGGTGTTTGATGAGTATATTGACCGGGAAGAAGATATTATCACCGGTATTGTCCAGCGCATTGAACAAAAGAATGTAATTATAGATCTGGGTAAAGCGGAAGCTGTTTTGTCTCCCACAGAGCAAATGCCTAGCGATGAATACAAACAGGGAGAGCGGGTAAAAGCATACATTAATGAAGTGAGAAAGACAACAAAAGGGCCGCAAATTTTCATCTCCCGCACTCACCCCGGACTTCTCAAGCGCCTCTTCGAACTGGAAGTTCCTGAAATCTTTGACGGAACTGTTGAAATCAAAGCGGTAGCTAGGGAGGCCGGCTTTCGCTCTAAATTAGCAGTATACTCAAAAAACAGGGATGTAGACCCTGTAGGCGCTTGTGTCGGTCCGAAAGGAGCACGTGTACAGGCAATAGTTGATGAACTGCGCGGTGAAAAGATTGATATTGTCAAATGGGATGAAAATCCAGAAATTTTTGTAGCCAATGCTCTTTCCCCTGCTAAAGTAGTAGTGGTCATGTTGCAAAGTGCACAAAAGGTAGCAAATGTTATCGTTCCGGATTATCAGTTGTCTTTGGCGATTGGCAAGGAGGGACAGAATGCCAGGCTGGCTGCAAAGCTGACTAACTGGAAAATAGATATTGCCAGCGAAAGTCAGGCTGCTGAGCGTGTATCTAGCTCACTTGAAGCAAGTGGGCGGCTGTCGCGGAGGGAACGGGAGCTTGAAGAGCCGGAAATTTCCGGCGGTTCCAGTCAAAGAAAGGCGCTAGTAGGCACTACCCTCGCAAAGGGGGTCGCAGACGATGAAACTCCGTAAGGTGCCGTTGCGTACGTGCATTGGTTGCCAGGAGCAAAAGAACAAGCGTGAATTGATTCGCATCGTCCGCACACCGGAAGGGAATGTGGAATTGGATGCCACCGGGAAGAAAGCCGGGCGTGGCACATATCTATGCAAGAAGCGTAGTTGCCTTGATCTGGCTGCCAAAGCAAAACGTTTTGAACGAAGCCTAAAACATCCGGTTTCTCCTGCGGTAGTGCAAGAGTTGGCGTCACAATTACCTGAGGATAAGCAGGATGATGAATAAGTTACTAGCTCTGCTTGGGCTGGCGAAAAGAGCCGGCAAGCTCTCCTTTTATGAGGAAGCCAACCTGCTAGCCATTCGCTCCGGCCGGGCAAGGTTACTCGTTCTTGCCGAAGATGCCGGTGAGTCGACGGCAAAGAAATATCTGGATAAATGTAGGTATTACCAAGTGCCTGTAGTGCGGGGCGTGAGCAGGGAAAATTTAGGAGTTGCTCTTGGCTCACCGCCTAGGACTGCCGTTGCTGTTTTAGATGAAGGTTTTGCAAAGAAATTGACGCAACTGGCTAGATGATTAAGTTACTGTTTTAAGGAGGCCAAACTAATGGAGGTGTAACTCATGACGAAGACTAGAGTATATGAATTAGCGAAAGAGTTGGCTGTGCCCAGCAAAAGGATTATTGATATTTTGGCAGATATCGGTTTTGAGGTTAAAAACCACATGAGCGTAGTGGAAGATGAGGCTGTTAGGCGCATCACTTATCAAATGACAGGCAAAGGAGAGGCACCGCCGCTCACTCAGTCTGTTAAGCAGGAAATAAAACAGGATCTGCCACAAGCTACTCAAGGAATAGCCGCTAAAGAGATGCAGGCTAAAGGAGCCGGGACAAGTCAGGATAGTCCCAAGCAGCATAGCGAAAGTCCGCAGTATGCCCAAAATCGGCAACAGGGAGCACCTCGTCCCTCCAGCACAAGGCCACAAGGCGCACCAGCTCAGGAAGCGCGTCCGCAGCAAGGGACTCAACAGGGAGCACCTCGTCCCTACAGCACAAGGCCACAAGGCGCATCGGGCCAAGGAGCGCGTCCGCAGCAAGGGACTCAACAGGGAGCACCTCGTCCCTACGGCACAAGGCCGCAAGGCGCACCAGGTCAAGGGGCGCGTCCGCAGCAAGGGACTCAACAGGGAGCACCTCGTCCCCAGTCCGCAAGGCCGCAAGGCGCGCAAGGTCAAGGGGCGCGTCCGCAGCAAGGGACTCAACAGGGAGCACCTCGTCCCCAGTCCGCAAGGCCTCAAGGAACTCAAGGTCAAGCAGCCCGGCCACAATACGATAAACAACAGCGTCCACATGGCACTCGCCCGCAAGGGGTACATGGTCAGAGACCGCCGGTCCGCGAAAAAAAACCTCGGATAGATAAACGGGAACGTCGGGCAATGCGCGAGGCTCGTGTTTTAGACGAACTGCAAAAACAAGAACGCACAGTCATCCTGGAAGGTCGGATTACTGTGGGAGAGCTGGCTGACAAGCTTGGGGTTAACTCCAGTGAAATTATCGGCAGGTTGATGGCGCTGGGTGTAATGGCGACTATTAACCAAGCGATAAATATAGAAGTGGCACAGTTGTTGGCTGAGGAATATGGTTTCGATGTGGAAATTAAGGTGGATGAACTAGAAGCCGGTCTTGTGGAAACGGTTGCGGACAGGGAAGAAGATTTGCACCTGCGTTCGCCGGTTGTCACTATCCTCGGTCATGTGGACCACGGCAAGACTTCGCTCCTAGACGCTATTCGCAAAGCCAATGTAACTTCACAGGAGGCCGGTGGAATCACGCAGCATATCGGCGCCTACCAAGCGGAATATCAGGGGAAAAAGGTAATCTTTCTTGATACGCCCGGTCACGAAGCCTTTACAGCCATGCGTGCCCGCGGAGCGCAAGTGACAGATATAGCCATTGTGGTAGTAGCTGCCGACGACGGTGTGATGCCGCAGACGGTCGAGGCTATTAACCATGTTAAAGCAGCCGGTGTACCCATTATTGTGGCACTAAACAAAATCGATCGGCCAAATGCTAATCCTGAACGGGTTAAGCAACAATTAACCGAGTATAATCTTGTTTCTGAGGAATGGGGCGGCGATACTGTTATTGTGGAAGTATCTGCGCTACAACGCCTTGGTCTAGATACGCTAATGGAAATGATTTTGCTTGTGGCCGAACTGGCTGAGCTGAAAGCAAACCCCGACAAGCCGGCCATCGGTACCGTTGTTGAAGCTAAACTAGACAAGGGACGTGGCCCGGTGGCCACAGTGCTGATCCAAGATGGGACTATTGCGGTTGGCGATGCCATTATTTGCGGTACCATTTACGGCAAAGTGCGTGCCATGGTTGATGATAAGGGGAAGCGGCTTAAAAAAGCCGGTCCTTCCACTCCTGTGGAGGTGCTTGGCCTAAATGAAGTTCCGGAAGCAGGCGATCTGCTACAAGTTGTTTCGGATGAGCGTGTTGCCCGGCAAGTGGCAGATAAACGGGCTGAGAAACGACGTGAGGTAGAGCTAAAGAAATTGGCTAAAGTCTCGCTTGACGACTTGTTTAGCAAAATTCAGGAAGGCGAACTGAAAGATTTGAACATCATTATTAAGGCTGATGTTCAAGGCTCTGCGGAAGCACTGCGCGAATCTTTGTTAAAGCTAGAAAATAGTGAAGTACGTCTCCAGGTGATTCATGGCGGTGTAGGAGCTGTTACCGAATCGGATGTAATGCTGGCTTCCGCATCTAACGCGATTATTATCGGCTTTAATGTCCGACCGGAACCAAGCGCTCGTAAAATGGCAGAGCGGGAGAATGTGGAAATCAGACTGTATCGGGTGATTTACGAGGCTTTGGACGAAGTGAAAGCGGCCATGACCGGGCTGTTGGCTCCGCAGTTTAAAGAAGTAGTCTTGGGTCAGGCTCAAGTTCGGAATCTGTTTAAAGTATCGAGGCTGGGAACTATTGCCGGATGCTATGTAACTGAGGGCAAAATCACCAGGAATGCAGATATCCGGATTATTCGTGACGGTATTGTGATTCATGAAGGAAAAATTGAGACACTGAAGCGTTTTAAGGATGATGTACGCGAGGTGGCTACCGGTTATGACTGCGGTATTTTGATGGAAAAATTTCATGACTACAGAGAGGGCGATATCATCGAAGCGTATACCATGCAACAGGTAGAGTTACCGTAAGCCATGGTAGTAGGTTTTTTGACAATGGGGCTGCGCCTGCCAGGTATCTGCTCGCTTAAGGAAAAACGTTCCGTCCTCAGACGACTGATTGCGAGAATTCGCCAGAGATTTAATGTTTCCGTAGCAGAAGCCGGTAAACAAGACAAATGGCAAGCCTCAGTATTGACCATTGTTTGCGTTTCGGCAAATGCGGCGCTGGCACATCGTCAGCTTGAACAGGTGCTGTCATTTGTGGAGCAGGACGGTAGTATTATGATCACCGATACAAACCTTGAAATCCTCTGAGATAGAACTAGGGAGGAATCTAGATGACTGAACAAAGGGCCCAACGTGTCGCGGAAGAAATGAAACGGGAAATTAGCGATATTTTGCGCAATGAACTAAAAGATCCGCGTACCGGTGGGATAATCAGCGTTACAAATGTGGATTTGACGCGTGATTTGCGACATGCAAAGGTCTTTATCAGTATTTTCGGTAGCGACCAAGAGCAGCAGGAGACTCTGTCTGTGCTCTCGAAGGCTGTCGGTTTTATCCGCACTGAGGTGGGGCGGCGGATTCGTTTGCGTCATACCCCGCAAATTTCCTTTCTCTTAGATAAGTCCATAGCTTACGGCGCGCATATTAACCGTGTCCTGCGTGAACTTAATCCACCCGGAGGCGGCGAACCCAGTGAATAGACTAGCCGAGATTGCTGTCCGTCTGAAGAGTTCAAGTAATATCTTGGTGACATCACACATTATGCCGGATGGAGATAGTATCGGTTCACTTTTGGGGTTGGGACTGGCGCTGCAGCAGGCAGGTCACGCTGTAACCATGTTTTCAGTCGATGGCGTGCCTGACCGGTACAGTTTTCTGGACGGTTCGGAGAAGATCGTGGAGAAGCTGCCACCGAAAGTTGATTATGACTGTGTTGTTATTCTAGACTGCAGTGACCAGGACCGGATAAAACCGATTTGGGAGCAGGTTAAAGAGCTGCTAATTATTAATATTGATCACCATCCGACCAACCATTTTTTTGGTAACCTGAACTATGTAAACCCGGACGCCTCGGCAACAGGAGAGATCGTTTACCAGCTTCTTTTGGAAATGGCAATTCCTGTGGATGAAAGGGTGTCGGCCGCACTTTATGTGGCAATTAGTACCGACACAGGCTCATTTAAGTTTGAAAATACTACGCCTGCTGCGCACGAAGTTGCGGCCCGCCTATTGGAGGCAGGGGTAAAGTTGCGGGAAATTACTCCTCGTGTCTTTGATCTTCGTAGTCGCACCGCTATTTGCATCCTTCGTGAAGCACTAAACACTCTCCGCTATTCCGAGGATGGGAGTGTGGCTTGGATTACTCTGACAGAAAAAGAGATGATTTCCTGTGGAGCACGGGACGAGGATTTAGATGGCGTGGTAAATTACGCGAAAAATATTGAAGGGGTTGAAGTGGGGCTTATTTTTCGGGAGAAAAGTGATGGTGTGGTTAAAGTCGGTTTTCGTGCGCACAGTATTGACGTGAGTAAGCTGGCGGAAACTTTAGGCGGCGGTGGTCATGCTCGAGCCGCTGGATGTTTTCTCGAGATGAGCATCAAAGAGGCTGTGGAGAAAGTTTTGGACCTTGTTGTAAAGGAAGTAGAAAATGGACGGAATCATCAATCTTTTGAAGCCTCCCGGGATGACGTCCCACGATGCTGTTAATGTGGTGCGTCGTCTTACCGGGATTAAGCGCGTTGGACATACGGGCACCTTAGACCCTGGCGCTGCCGGGGTATTGCCAATTTGTCTCGGCAAGGCGACTAGGGTCAGTGAATACGTGCTGGGCATGGATAAATCGTATCGCGCTGAACTCTCTCTTGGTCAAGCTACAGATACGGAAGACGCCGCTGGACAACCTGTCTTGACAAGGCCGGTTCCTTCCCTAACAACTCACGGTGTCGAACTAGTGTTAAGAGGCTTTTTGGGCACGGTATCCCAAATTCCGCCAATGTATTCTGCGGTGCGTGTGGCTGGCAAAAGATTGTATGAATTGGCTAGGCGCGGTGAAGTAGTGGAACGGGAACCACGTGAAATTCAGATTTACAAAATTAAGTTGCTGAAAATTAGTGAAACTTCCATTCTTTTTGAGCTTGACTGCTCTCGTGGTACCTATGTGCGGACGCTGTGCCGGAATATCGCGGAGAAATTAGGTTCGGCTGGTCATATGTCATTCTTGTTGCGGACGGCTGTGGGTCCATTTCTACTGGGGAGCGCCGTAACCTTTGAGGAACTGGCGCAGTTTGCCGAGGCCGGTTGCATAACGAAAGCATTGCTGCCTCTGGATCTGGCGCTGGCAAACATGCAAGCGGTAACTGTGGATGAAAGCCAGGCTGCCCGTCTCAGAAATGGGTTGGCTGTTACGCTGCGTCTCAAAACTTCTGACGGTGAACTTTTTCGTGTTTATGATTCCTCACAGGCTTTCCTGGCAATTGCGACGGCAGACAGGGAGCAGATTAAACCTTTGAAAGTATTTATTTGAATTTATAGTCAGGTGATAGTATGGAGCTGTTCCAGGGAATAGAGACATTCCGTAAGAACTGTATCGAGCCGATTGTTTTGGCATTAGGCAATTTCGACGGTGTGCACAAGGGTCACCGGCAAATTTTGCGTGCAACTACTGCGGCAGCCAGCGGTATCTCCGCTAAAAGTGCCTGTCTTATTTTTATGCCGCACCCCCTTGCAGTGTTAACGCCAGCCAAAGCGCCTGCTCTGTTGCTCAGTCTGCAAGATAGAATCAGTTCGCTGGGTAACGCAGGGATTGATTATGTTATCGTCCATCCTTTTTGCCGAAATTTTGCTGCCATTGAGCCGGAGACGTTTGTCAGAGAAATTCTGCATGAGCAGTTAGGTGTCTCCGGGGTTGTGGTCGGTTTCGATTATTCTTTTGGTTGTCGGGGAGCCGGCACAGCGTCGGATCTAAAAGAAATGGCGATGAGGTTTGATTTCTTTGTCCACGTAATGGACCCTATCACGGTAGACGGAATCCCGGTTGGTAGCACAGCAATTCGGCAATATCTTGCGGCAGGACGCGTGGAGGAGGCCGCCGCTATGCTGGGGTACCCATTTTATCTGAGGGGAACTGTGGTTCACGGAGATGGCAGGGGCAGAAAATTGGGTTTCCCCACAGCAAATTTATTGGTGAATTGTGAACTGATTCGACCAGGCAATGGCGTCTATTTAAGTCAGGCTGCTTGCGGTGATAATGTATTCTGGGCGCTGGCGAGCGTAGGCAAGCGACCCACCTTCTGCAAAGATGAAACGTCGCTCGAAGTGTATCTATTAGATCAAGAAAAAAATCTTTATGGGCAGGAATTAATCGTCTCGTTTCTACAAAAAATTAGAGATGAAATAGCATTTAGCAGTCCGGCAGCTCTGGCTTGCCAAATCCAAAATGATGTGGCATTGGCTAGAAACCTGATTGCAAGTCCGCAGCCATGGTCAAGTTGAGCGGAAGATGTTTTTGCCGAACATGGTTCGCTTGACTTGCTAAGTGTTTGTCTATATGGTAAAATCAACTTTGTTAACCTTAGGCTCGGGTTTGCGGAACTCCGACGCTTGCCTTGGCCTAGTGGGGATCGAAAAATATAGGAGGTGAAAGTATGAGTATGGATGCAACACGCAAACAGGGTTTAATTAGCGAGTATCGGCTGCATGAGAACGATACCGGTTCTCCTGAAGTTCAAATTGCGCTGCTCACAGAACGGATTAATTATCTTACAGAGCATTTGAAGGCGCACAAGAAGGACCACCATTCGCGGCGCGGTCTGTTGAAGATGGTTGGGCAACGGCGCGCGCTACTTAATTACCTGAAGGAAATTGATGTGGAGCGATACCGCACCATCTTAGTAAAGCTGCAACTGCGCAAATAATTCCCGGCAGAGCGCAATTTGCAGGCAGAAAAGCTTGATAAATTTCCTACTCAGAGAGGAAGCGGGGGAAACCCCGCTTTTTTACAGAGTCAGAGAGGATGTATGGAATGAAAGTTTTTAAAATGGAGTTGGCCGGTAGGGAGCTGACAATTGAGACCGGCCGCATCGCAAAACAGGCAAACGGTGCTGTTTTGCTGCGTTACGGTGATACTGTCATGCTTTCAACTGCTACCGCTTCAGCGGAACCACGGGAAGGGATTGACTTTTTCCCGATGACGGTTGATTATGAAGAGCGCCTTTATGCGGTAGGTAAAATCCCAGGAGGTTTTATTAAGCGGGAAGGAAGACCTACGGAAAAAGCTATTTTGGCTTCCCGACTTACAGATCGTCCGTGCCGGCCGCTGTTTCCCAAAGGCTTTCGTAATTCCGTGCATATTGTGACTACAGTTTTGTCTGTTGATCAGGAAACCCCTCTTGAGGTACTCTCGATCTGTGGTGCATCTGCAGCGCTGTCGCTCTCGAACATCCCTTTTGCCGGACCGATTGCCGCTGTATTGGTTGGTTGGGTAGACGGAAAACCGGTTATTAATCCGACGAAACAGCAGGCTGAAGTATCGCGCTTGCATCTGGTCGTGGCTAGTACTCGTGATGCCATAATGATGGTGGAAGCCGGTGCCCACGAATTAACGGAAGAAGAAATCCTGGAAGCTATCATGACAGGACATGACACCAATAGAGAAATTGTCGCTCTGCAGGAACAGATGGCGGCTGAGCTAGGTAGAGAGAAGATGCAGGTAAAAACGTTTGAACCTGACACCGGCATCGCTGCAGAAGTCCGTGTTTTTTCTGGAGAGAGGCTTAAAGAAGCAGTGCGAACTGTGGAAAAGCAGGAGCGGGAAGCGGCCATTGATGCCGCTAAAGCGGAAGCAGTGGCGCACTTTGCAGAAAAATATCCTGAAAAGGACAGGGATGTCCGCGCTTGTTTTGATAATTTGGTTAAAGAAACAATGCGTACCATGATTACTAAAGAAAACTTGCGCCCTGATGGACGTAAGGCTGATGAAATAAGGCAAATCACCTGTGAAACAGGTATTTTGCCACGGACACACGGTTCAGGTCTTTTTACCCGCGGTCAGACCCAAGTTCTAAATGTTTGTACTTTAGGAACGCCTAGTGAAGCTCAGCGCTTGGACGGACTCGGACTGGAAGAATCCAAACGCTATATGCATCACTATAATTTTCCGCCTTACAGCGTCGGCGAAGCCGGGTTTATGCGTGGTGCCAGCCGGCGTGATATTGGGCACGGCGCTTTGGCTGAGCGGGCACTTCTGCCTGTACTTCCATCTGAGGAAGATTTTCCGTATACAATTCGCCTTGTATCAGAAGTGGTTGAGTCAAACGGTTCAACATCCATGGGCAGTGTCTGCGGATCTACTCTTTCCCTGATGGACGCCGGCGTTCCGATCAAGAAAGCTGTCTCCGGCGTTGCGATGGGTCTGATTAAAGAAGGGGACCATGTGGCTATCCTCAGTGATATCCAGGGGATGGAAGATTTTCTCGGAGATATGGATTTTAAAGTGGCAGGAACTAAAGACGGAATTACCGCGCTGCAAATGGATATTAAAATCAAAGGGTTGTCGAGGGAAATTCTGGCTCAAGCATTAGCTCAGGCAAAAATTGGTTACATGCACATCATGCAGAAAATGCTTGATGTGATTGCAGAGCCAAGAGCTGAAATGTCTCCCTATGCTCCCCGGATTATTACTATGCAGATTCATCCGGATAAAATCAGGGATGTGATTGGACCAGGCGGCAAGATGATCAATAAAATTGTGGCAGAAACGGGAGCAGAGATTGATATTGAGCCGGATGGCACCGTGTATATTGCTGCGATAAATACAGCAAGCGGCCAAAAGGCGCAACAGATGATTGAGGGACTGACAAAGGAAGTATTGCCGGGCGAAGTATATCTCGGCAAGGTAACTAGGGTTGAAAAATACGGAGCTTTTGTAGAAATTCTGCCTGGAAAAGATGGACTCGTCCATATCTCCCGCTTAGCGCATGAACGGGTGGAGAAGACAGAAGACGTCGTCAATCTAGGCGATGAAATTACAGTAAAGGTCATCGGTATTGATGACCGTGGTCGGATCGACTTGTCGCGCAGGGCCGCCATTCCAAATGAATTAGGAGAAATGGTGGAAGAAGAACCGGCTCAACGCCGTGAAGAAAGACGCGATCGCCGCCCAAGTAACGACAGAGACAGACGCCCACCGAGGAGAACATAAATTTAAAATTTATGTTCTTTTTTTTTTGTGTAGGAAATTATGTGATTTACACAAATCTATCGTGTTAAATATTGAAAGAGTGGGGCTCACAGAAATTAGCTTGTTTTAATATTATAGATCAAATAATTTTTTTGATGGGAGGGAAACGGCTAGTGAAAAAGTTTTCAAAATTTTTGTCATTAGGGTTGGCTGCCATAATGGGCGCAAGTGTGCTGGTGGGGTGTGCTCCAGAGGAGGGATTAACTAAAGTTAGGCTCAATGAGGTAACACGCTCCGTATTTTTTGCGCCGCTCTACGCCTCCATTAATCTAGGCTACTTTGCCGAGGAAGGGCTCGAGCTGGAGTTGACTACCGGACAGGGGGCAGATAAGGTGATGACAGCCTTGCTGTCGGGGCAAGCCGATATCGGTTTCATGGGTCCGGAAGCAACAATCTATGTCTATAATCAGGGACAGGAAGACTATGTGGTAAATTTTGCGCAACTCACTAAGCGTGACGGCTCTTTTCTGGTTGCAAGGGAGCCGAATCCGGATTTCAGCTGGGAAGATGTACGGGGAACCAGCATTATTGGTGGCAGAAGAGGTGGCATGCCGCTGATGACTCTGGAGTACGTGTTAAAGAAGCATGGCATTATGCCCGGTGAAGACGTGGAAGTACTTACGCATATCCAGTTTCCGCTAATGGCCGGCGCTTTCACCGGAGGAGAAGGAGACTACGTTACACTTTTTGAGCCGGTGGCAACCAAGGTGGAGTTGGAGGGCGGCGGGTTTGTGGTTGCCTCTGTAGGTAAGGATAGCGGCGAAATTCCCTATACAGTTTTTTCAGCGCGCAAGAGTTTGCTGGCAAACAACCCGGAATTAATCCAAAAATTCACTAATGCAATTTACCGTGGCCAAGTCTGGGTAACGGAAAATAAGCCGGAGGAAATAGCGCGCGTCATCAGTCCCTCATTCCCTGATGCAGATGAGGTGATGTTGGCTAATGCGGTCCGGCGCTACAAAGAAATTGATGCTTGGGCCGCAACACCTATCTTTACGGAAGAAGCATTTGAGAGGTTGCAAAACATTATGGAGACAGCCGGGGAACTAGATAAGCGTGCGCCTTACGGCAACTTGGTAACTAACAAGTTTGCGCTTAGGGCAACAGAGTTGCTGCCCTAACCAAGAAAAACGCTTCGCGCTTTATCTAAAGATGCGTTTTTCTTGTCCGCTAGGGGCTGCCGCCCCTTCGGCGGAACTTCGTTCCTGAGCACCCCGCAAGAGTAAGGGGCACGCCCCTTACAAACC